>JBEBVQ010000124.1:0-6929 GCA_040392625.1 Taibaiella soli
TAAATGACCGGTATAAAAAACAGGATTGCCAGCAGTATCAGAATACGCATCCATGTATTTTTACCCTTAGTCAGCGGATACACGATGCATAGCAATGGAAAGAACATGGAGATCACGGTAGAATACTCCACATGGTTGTAGTAGATCGGACTGATAGCCCTTTCGACTTTTCTGAAATTGAAATCATACTGGTAATGACGCGCCAGTATCACCAGCATGGTGATCACCATCGGGATTATAAATATCCGGAACGCCAGTTTAAAATCTTCTTTACGTAGAAATACCAGTACCGGAAAGATAAAAAACGCTACTAAAAACCATGTCTTTGCCGCAAGGAACTTAATGCTAACCAACGGCTCCCGGGTATAGATAACCGCAACAATAAGCCAGAGATATTGCAGCACTACTACCAGCACAATCGGGTTACGCCACCACCATTCAGGTAAAACGCGGGGATTTGCCGCAAACAATACAATAAACAACCCCAGGAAGAGCCACATTAAGGGTTCATCAGGTACCGAGGTAGAAAGTGTGGCATTGAAAAATTCAAGGTGGGTGGAAACCGGGATCGAAAACAGCAGGATCCAATATGCCAGTTTCCAGTTGAGCATCATCAACACCAGGTACATCATCACAAATGGTATTGCCAGCAGCAGGTACTGATTTGTCGCTGCGAAAAGCAATACGCACGCCAAAGCAACAATAATACCCACCGGCAGAAACCACCTGTGATATGGAAGGGACATCTGCATCTCAGCGTCTGACGGCCATCAAAGCCTTGAAATAACCATTAAGCAATATAATGATAATCGTTATAAAAAGAGCCACAAAGACACAAGCAATTGCCGTGAAGATCATATTTAACCCGGCAGGCTCTACAGGCGGAGTAGCAGGTGTGATTACCTCCACAAAAGAAAGTTCATCAGGAGCCGTACCTGTAGAAAACTCATTGAGCAGCGTTAAATAATTAGTCCGGTCGATGACCCATCGGTCTTTTACAGAAGACACATTCTGAATTTCTTCAACGCCGCGGCCAAACTCTTTGTGCCCGTTGCTTTTCAATCTGGTTATAATGGTATTCGTGCGTATGGGACTCACGATATCATATATCTGATATTCCTCCCGGAGAACCACAAGGGAATCGGTAAGCAGTTTTATCATGCTGTCGGCTTCGGCAACTTTATCCTGCAGGGCATGATGCATCTGTCTTTTTATAGAGATATAAAAATTCCGGTAAGCGCTTTCAATTACCCTGATGGACTCATTAACCACACCTGCTGCCATTTTGGGATCAGCATCCGTAAACATTACCTCAATATTTTTGTATTCTGTGCGGGTAATCTTAAAATATTTTTTCCAACGCGCATCCAGCGTCAAAATATCTTCTTTTTTCTCCGGGTCCAGCTTGTAATGCTGCATCAGGCCTGTACGCTCAACAATGCTGTTTTTTACCTGGTCTGAAGTGGCAATAGCCATTATCCTGTCGAGATCATCCTCTCCGGCAAAATAATCGATGTACCGGTCGGTATTTGTGCGAAAGAAATGATTACGATCCGCGTACAACGGGTTCGCTACCACCACTTCTGCCCTGGCCTTGTACATATCCTGCCGGAGCAGATAGCCGACAGCACCCAACACAGCAGCCAGCAACGTAATCCACAAGAGTAAGCGACGTCTTTGATACAGGGTCTGCGCTATATCAACCAGATCGAATCGGGGGGTCATATTATAATATAGTTTTTAATGTAGGGGGATTAACTCAGCGAAAATAAAAAGATTTTATTCATAAACGATATAACCGGAATTTTATTATCCGGTCAGACGCTTTCGCCGGCCTGCATTTTTTCAGCATTCTCGGCAAACTGCAGGGCATCCAGCATTTCCTGGATATCTCCATGCATAAAATCGTCCAGGTTATACAACGTCATATTGATCCGGTGATCGGTGACGCGTCCCTGCGGATAATTGTAGGTGCGGATCTTCGCTGAGCGGTCGCCGGTGCTTACCAGGCTTTTTCTTCTGCCGGCAATCTCTTCTTCATGTTTGCGCACCTGCTCTTCATACAGGCGTGTACGCATCATTTGAGTTGCTTTTTCACGGTTACCGAGCTGGGTACGCTCCGTCTGGCAGGTGACAACCGTACCTGTGGGAATATGGGTGAGGATCACTTTCGTTTCCACCTTGTTGACATTCTGCCCGCCTGCACCGCCGCTCCTGGCAGTTTCCATCTTCAGATCGCTCTCCTTCAGCTCAAAATCCACTTCTTCCGCTTCGGGCATAACCGCAACGGTAGCGGCAGATGTATGTATCCGCCCGCTGGCTTCCGTTGCCGGTACACGCTGTACCCGGTGCACACCACTCTCAAATTTCAGTATGCCGTACACATCATCTCCCTGCACTTCGAGCAAGACTTCTTTATAGCCTCCTGCAGTCCCTTCCGTTTCGCTGACCAGGGCCACCTTCCAACCTCTCCGTTCGCAATAGCGCAGGTACATACGCAGCAGATCGCCGGCAAAAATACTGGCCTCATCTCCGCCCGTACCGGCCCGGATCTCAAGCACTGCATTTTTATCATCCTGGGGATCTTTGGGTACCAGCAGCCGGCGTACTTCTGCCTCCAGTTCTTCTTTCAGGGCTTCCTGCTCTTCCAGTTCAGACTTGGCGAGCTCACGCAGTTCAGGATCATTTTCCGAAGCAAGGACTTCACGGCTGAAGGCAATACTGTCGATACATTTCCGGTATCGCATATACGCGGCGGTGATCGGCTCCAGCTTACGATATTCGCGGCTGATCTCTTTATACTTCTTATTATCGCTAACGACTTCAGGATTGGTGAGCGCGATACCGAGGTCATCGAACCGCGCTTTGATGGCTTCCAGTTTTCCAAGTATGGCACTCATACAATAATGTCCGCTATAAATTATTTAAAACAGGCAGGAGAAAATCACTTAGAGTGTACGTTTTACTTCTATCTCCTCGTACCCTTCAATAATATCGCCGACACGTATATCGTTGTAGTTCTTCACAGACAGACCACATTCATAACCGGCATTAACTTCTTTGACATCGTCTTTAAAGCGCTTCAGTGATGCCAGTTCTCCGGCGGTATAGATCACGATGCCGTCCCGGACGATATTTAATTTGGTGTTGCGGGTCATCTTACCATCCAGCACATAACAGCCGGCAATGGTACCCACACCGCTGATCTTGAATATCTCCCGCACTTCGATATTGGCCACGGTTCTCTTTTCCACTTTGGGCTCCAGCAGGCCTTCCATAGCGCTCTTGATCTCTTCTATCGCATCGTAGATGATGGAGTAGGTCCGGATCTCGATATTCTCCTGTTCGGCCAGCTTCGCCGCCTGCGAGGAAGGACGCACCTGGAAGCCGAGAATAATGGCATCGGAGGCGGTAGCAAGCAGCACATCGCTTTCCGTGATCTGCCCGACCCCTTTATGTACTACATTCACAGCTACTTCCTCAGTAGAGAGTTTCTGCAGCGAATCGCTTAACGCTTCCACCGATCCGTCGAAGTCACCCTTAATGATAACACCCAGTTCCTTAAAGTTACCCAGGGCCAGGCGACGGCCTATTTCATCGAGGGTAATATGCTTGCGGGCACGGATACCCTGCTCGCGCATAATCTGGGCGCGATGTGTGGCGATGCTCTTCGCTTCATTCTCGTCTGCGTACACCTTGAATTTCTCCCCGGCTTGCGGTGCACCGTTCAGACCGAGTATCTGTACCGGTGAAGACGGGCCTGCAGCAGTAACACGTTGTCCACGTTCATTGAACATGGCTTTTACCTTACCATAGTGCTGACCACAAACCACTGTATCTCCCTGCTTCAGCGTACCGTTCTGCACGAGTACGGTTGCCTGATAGCCTCTGCCTTTATCCAGCGAAGCTTCAATGACACTGCCGCTCGGGGCGCGGTCAGGATTGGCCCTCAACTCAAGCAGTTCTGCCTCAAGCCCGATCTTTTCGAGCAGCAGGTCGATATTCAGTCCTTTTTTGGCAGATATTTCCTGGCTCTGGTATTTACCGCCCCAGTCTTCCACGAGGATGTTCATAGCCGAGAGCTGCTCTTTGATCTTTTCGGGGTTGGCGCCTTCCTTATCTATTTTGTTGAGCGCAAAGACCATCGGTAATCCTGCGGCCTGCGCATGCGATATCGCTTCTTTTGTCTGGGGCATAATGGCATCATCCGCCGCGATTACGATCACAGCTACGTCGGCCACCTTGGCGCCCCGTGCACGCATTGCGGTAAACGCCTCGTGACCCGGCGTATCCAGGAAGGTGATACGCTTTCCGGAAGCGGTCTGCACCTGATAAGCGCCGATATGCTGGGTAATGCCTCCTGCTTCACCCACCACCACATTCGCGTTGCGGATATAATCAAGCAGTGAAGTTTTACCGTGATCCACATGACCCATGATGGTAACAATAGGCGCACGGGGTACCAGATCAGCCTCTTCGTCTGCAGCGTCCTCCTCTTCCATATCCGACTCCTGCTGCAGGTTGATGAATTCCACATCATAACCAAATTCGCTGGATACCAACTCTATCACTTCCGCATCCAGACGCTGGTTGATAGAAACCATGATACCGAGGCTCATACATTTGCTGATGACGTCTGTAAAACTGACATCCAGCAGGCTGGCCAGCTCACTGACGGAAATAAATTCCGTCACCTGTATCAGCCTGTCCTGATCAGCCTGTTCGGCTGCCGCGCGTTTCTCTGCCATTTCCTCGCGCTTGTTGCGGCGGTACCTGGCTTTGAGATTTTTATTACGGGAGCCGCCACCGGCCAGCTTGGCCTGTGTTTCCTGTATTTTCTTCTGTATTTCTTTTGTATCGATTTCCTGCTGTCCCGGCCGGTCATTACGTACTCCGCCGCGGGCGCCTCCCCTGCGATCATGTCCTCCTCGCTGACCAGCGGCGCCACGAGCGCCTCCGGGTTGATCGGGACGGAATGTTTCCGGCTTTTTCTGAACCGGGATCCGTTTCCGGCTGCGTTTTTCTTTATGACCACCGTCTTCCTTACCGGCACCCGGCGGGGGTGTGGCGGGCAGCTCTATCTTACCAATGATTTTGGGCCCTTCCAGGCGGGGTGCTTTTATTTCGATATGTGCGGGCGGAGCATCCTGCTGTCCTGCAGCAGGTGTTGCGGGTTTTGCCGCCGGGACAGACGGGGGGAGCGCCGGTGATTCCGGTGCAGGTTTCTTAACCGGTGGCGCTTCCGCCGGAGCCGGAGTATCCGGAACAACCGGAGTTTCTGCAGCGGGTTGTTCGGCCTGCTTCGGCTCCTCTTCTTTTTTCGTTGTTTTCTTTTTCGCTGCCGTACCGGCTTTCTTGGGCCGGGACGAAAGATTCATCTCATCGAGATTGATCTTACCGAGTATATTCGGCCCCTCGAGGCGACCCGGCTTGGCCGGCTGCGGGGTAGCTGCAGGCGTTTCTTCCGCAGCCTCGGGCTGTGCCTGCGGTTCCGCAGGCTTTTCAGGCTCGGCCGGGGGCAGTTCAACCGGCGGGGGAGGAGGCGTAACGGGTATGGGTGCAGGGTCTTTTTTCTTCTCAGGCACAGGAGGAGCCGCAGGTTCTGCCACTTCTTCTTCCTTCTGATCACGCACCGTGATATCCAGCTCTTCTTTCGACTTGTTCAGATTGTCCAGCAACGGCCCCTTAGGCAAAGCAATTTCATCGCTTTTGCGCTTGGCCAGCTTATCCTGGGCAAATTCAGCCTGCAACGCATCATACATCTCTTCCGTAAGCTTGGTATTGGGATTACTTGCGTTAATCTCAAACCCCTTACCGGTAAGAAACTCCAGAAGCGTTTCCTTGCCAATGTTAAACTCTTTGGCTGCGGCCAGTAATCTTGGTGTTTTGGTTGCTGTTGCCATTCTAAACTTTAGTCAAAAAAAAATAGCCCGGATACGTTGTACCAGCCCTATTCTCCAAACTGCAAACCTACGTTTTTTCGTTGAGAAAAGGGGTGTTACACGTAATCTGCCTTGTATCCCGGCTCCGCACACTGCCTTCCTGCAAGCCCGGGTTATCCGGTTATCATGCAGGGCGTGCGCATCAGTTTGCGGCGCCGGCTTCTTCTTCCTCTTCGCTGTCAAATTCAGCCTGGAGGATCCGATGCACTTCTTCAATTGTTTCCCGTTCCAGATCCGTACGGCGTTCCAGTTCATCTACAGATAATTCGAGCACGCTCAACGCCGTATCGCATCCGATACGCTTAAATTCATCAATAATCCAGTTTTCAATTTCATCGCTGAATTCATCCAGATCAATATCATATTCTTCGCCTGCTTCATCCTGCACATCGCGGTACACATCAATGCTGAAGCCTGTAAGATCCTGGGCCAGCTTGATATTTACCCCTTTTTTACCAATTGCCAGCGACACCTGGTCCGGCTCAAGGAATACGGAAACATGGTTGTTCTCCGTGTTGAGGTCCATCCGGTTGATCCGTGCCGGTGTGAGCGAACGCTGTATCAGCAACTGGATGTTGCTGGTGAAGTTGATGATGTCTATATTTTCGTTCCGCAATTCGCGCACGATACCGTGAATACGGCTGCCTTTCATACCCACGCAGGCCCCTACCGGATCAATCCGGTCGTCGTAGCTCTCTACGGCTACTTTGGCGCGCTCTCCCGGCTCCCGTACGATCTTGCGTATCACGATAAGGCCGTCCATGATCTCCGGCACTTCTATTTCCAGCAGCTTCTCCAGGAAGGACGGATGGGTACGGCTCAGGATGATGATCGGCGTGTTATTGCGCATCTCCACCTTTTTCACAACGGCACGCACGGCCTCGCCTTTCTTGAAAAAATCAGACGGTATCTGCTCCGATTTGGGCATGATCAGCTCATTCCCTTCATCATCCAGCAGCAACATCTCCTTTTTCCATATCTGGTAAA
>JBEBVQ010000125.1:0-6881 GCA_040392625.1 Taibaiella soli
CAGCGGCCTTTTTAGGCGCGGCAGCTTTCTTGGCAGCGGCCTTTTTAGGCGCGGCTTTCTTTGCAGCAGCCTTTTTAGGCGCGGCTTTCTTTGCAGCAGCCTTTTTAGGCGCGGCTTTTTTAGCAGCGGCTTTCTTTGCCGGTGCTTTTTTGGCAGGTGCAGCTTTTTTAGCTGCTTTTTTTGCTGTTGCCATAACTGTGAATTTAAGGGTTAAACAAAAAACCTATATGGCAAAACAGCCGGGGGGGTTAGGCCTCGGCTGTCGCTTGTGTTACTTCTTTTACGGAAATCAATGTTTTGGTACGGGTTTTTCGAAATTCCACGATCCCGTCTTTCAAGGCAAAAATTGTAAAATCCCTGCCCAGACCTACATTCTCACCCGGATGATATTGCGTACCGCGCTGACGAACGATAATATTACCCGAAATGGCCGGTTGCCCGCCATAGATCTTTACACCCAGCCGCTTACTCTGTGAATCGCGGCCGTTCTTTACGCTGCCTTCACCTTTCTTGTGTGCCATCTTCTGTTATTCTGGTTACTAAATTACAAAAATAAATTAAACTTTAAACAATTCCGTTAATCCGGATCTTTGTAAGATACTGGCGGTGACCGTTGCTTTTCTGATAACCTTTACGGCGTTTCTTTTTAAATACAATCACTTTGTCGCCTTTCAGATGGTCGAGGATCTCTGCCTCTACCTTGTTTCCTCCATTCAACCGGATACTTCCTTCATTGCTGGTCATCAGCACCTCTGAAAATTCAACCTTATCACCGGGGCTGCCGGCAAGACGATGAACAAACAGTTCCTGGTCTTTTTTAACCTTAAATTGCTGACCGGCTATAGATACAATCGCAAACATAACGCTCCTAAAATATTTCGCGCAAAGTTAATACTCTTTTTTTATTTCTTGTGATTTTTTTTTATTTCTTTTAAAATACACCGGAATTAAATTTAACTCATTCTCCTGCTTTTACCAGCGTAAAACCGAAAGATGAGCCGACACCGGGCTTGCTGCGGACGGTAACTGTACCCCCATGCGCTTCGACGATATGCTTGACGATAGCCAGCCCAAGCCCGGTACCGCCGGCATTGCTGTTCCGGCTGCGGCTGCGGTCAATACGGTAAAAGCGCTCAAACACGCGGGGCAGATGTTCTTCCGCAATACCCGGACCTTCATCAGAGATCTCTATATACACATGCCGGTCATCCATCTCATAGCAACCGGCGGTAATAGTACCGGAAGCGGTACCGTGCTTTATTGCATTTTCGATCAGGTTCACCAATACCTGCCTTATTTTGAGCTTGTCTGCATATACATACAGCGGGGATTCCGTACCTTTCTTAAACTCAAACCGGGGGTTCGTTTCTTTAGTATGGAGCGCCAGCTCCTCATATACATCGCGGATAAGCTCCTGGATGGGGAATGTTTCCTGAACAAGGGGTATTTGTCCGGATTCGAGCTTTGATATCTGGTTCAGATCATCTACCAGTTGCACCAGGCGTTCGATACTGCGCGCGGTATTCGTCAGGAACTTCCTGTTAACCGCCGGATCTTCAAGTGCGCCCTCCAGCAGTGTCTCCACATATCCCTGTATCGTAAAGATCGGCGTACGCAGCTCGTGCGCCAGGTTGCTGAGAAATTCTTTCCGGAACTGCTCATTCTTCTGCAGCATCTCTATCTCATCCCCTTTACGCATGGCCCATTGCTCCACATCATGGCTCACTTCTTCAATGGATTTCCGGGGGAGCACATGATCATAGAAAAACTCTTCTTTTTTGGTGGCCTTGGTCTGGTAGATAAATTTAAAGATCAGCTTTATCTTCCGGTAAATAAACCGCTGCAGCGTATAATAATAAAGGGCATAAACGATGATAAATGACACCCCGAAGACAATAAGCGCCACCTGCCACTGCGGTCGCCATATCAGGCTCAGCAGCGTATTCGCCAAAGCGATAATTCCGGCGCTGATAAAAGACAATAACCTTGGGGAGATATTTTTGGTTTCGAGAAATGACATAACCTTAAAGTTACGACATTTCAAACTTATAACCTACACCTTTAACAGTTGTTATGAGATCAAGGCCGGTCTTTTGGCGGATCTTACGGATATGTACGTCTATCGTCCGGTCGCCTACGATCACATCCGTTCCCCACACCCGCTGTAAAATTTCATTCCGGAGGAACACGCGACCGGGTTTTGAAGCAAGCAACAGCAGCAATTCAAATTCTTTTCGCGCCAGTATGATCTCTGAACCTTTATAAAAAACGGTGAATTTGGTCTTATTGATCTCCAGATCGCCAAAATTCAGCTTCTGCTCCGCTTCTTCCTCCTTGCGGACGCGCCTGAGCGCGGCATCTATGCGCGTTGTCAGCAATTCGGGTTTGATCGGCTTTGTGATATAATCATCAGCGCCGGTTTTCAATCCTTCTATTTCGGATTTTTCGTCGGTATCGGCTGTGAGGAAAATGATGGCGGTATGCTCAAAATCGGGCATCTGCCGCAGTTCACGCAAGGTTTCAATACCATCCTTATGCGGCATCATCTTATCCAGGAGAATGAGATCAGGAAGAAACTCTTTTGCCTTGCGTATTGCTTCTGCACCATCTTTAGCAGTATCTACAAGATATCCTTTATTTTTCAGATTATAGCTGATGAACGCTACAATATCCGGCTCATCATCAACAATCAATATCTTACCCGGTAATGCTTCCATAAGTATGCTGCAAAAGTACATTTACCTGCATGCAATGCCGCGCGTAAATGATTATCTTATTGTTAAGGATCGAGTTAATGAGCCAATTAGCTGATGTGCTGATTAGCTAATGTTTCCTCGTGAAGGGATTCATTAGCTAATCAGCTAATTATCACATTGGCTCATTAATTTCATCCTTATTTTAACATCACATTACCGGTACCGATCAGGTAGCCTTCGTTATAAATGCCAATATTGTAGGAGCCTTTCTGGTAATCGCTTTCCTGACGCCAATCTACTGTCACATCTTTTACAGGTTTTCCTTTTACCAGGCTTACTTCCTTCAGCAATGTATAATTCAGCGTGTTACCCTCGGCATCTGTTGTAATTCCGGAACCGTATGCGGCATTGCTCAGCAACTTGCCGTCAGGCCCGGAGATACGCAGGTAAAGCTCTTTGGCGCCGTCTTCTGCCAGCCGGTTTTCACTGATATCAAAGTATATCCGGAACACATCTACCCGCTTGGCTTTACCTGTTTCCTTTTCCTTCCCGCTGCGCCGTACATCGATCGGCAGCATCCTGATATTCGACACATGAAGCACCGAGCCCAACCGTTTGATAGACTCTGTTTCTGATGCGATACTGTCACGCTCCCGGCTGAGGCTGGTATTGGTTTCCATCAGGGTCAGGTTTTCACCCTCCAGCTCAGCGATCCGCTCTTCATACGTTCTTGCTTTTGTATTCAGCTCACCTATAAGTACGCGGGCGCGGCGCAGGTCTGCGGCTGTCGCATTCCGTTTTGCCATGATCGAGCGCAGCTCTTTTTTCATCCGTTCGATCTCTCCGTCCTTATCACTTATCTCATTGTTCAAAGCGGTATTCTTGGACACCAGATCATCGAGCCGGGCAAGCGCCGCCTTATAATCATTTTCGATTGCAAGCCGGGCAGAATCTGCAATAGCTGTTTCCGTTTCTGCGATCATCGTACGCTCTGTGAGCGTATTCCTGTTGAGAAAAAGATAGATGTTCGTACCCAGCAGTACCGCAATAACCACGAGATAGATCCATGTGTTGTTGCGTTTTGGAACAGTAGTCTGACCGGGATTCCTTTCTGGTTCCGGCTGCGGGTTGGGGTTATACCCGGATTGGTTTATTTCCTGGCTCATAAATTTGATTTTTTGATTCTGAACACAAATATAAATCTACTTATTAAGCGAATGTAATAATCAGGCCATCTTATTTTTACAGACCAGCCGCCGGCCTGTGGAGGAAAATACACACTCCGGCCTGACTACACTGCTTTGCACCAGAAAAATATCCAATTAATTTGAAAATGAGCCAATTTGAAAATGTCCATGTTATGTGAACGGCAAACGTTACACTCATTTTCAAATCTTCAAATTTTCAAATTAATGGATCGTGAAAACTGTCAATATCGTGCGGCGTAATTGGCTAATTAACGGTATCTTGGCAGCGGGGATTTTTTTTCCCAATCCGAGGGACCGGGATGTACGCTAAATAAATGTTAATTCCCCGAAACCCTCTTTGAAACCTGTAGATATGACGGCGGATTACAAGAAACTCATGCAATCATTACGGCAAAAAACCTATACTCCCGTTTATCTGATAGACGGAGAGGAGCCGTATTATATAGACAAGATTACGAGCTGGTTTGAGACATTCGTGCTGCAGCCGGCTGAGCGGGACTTCAACCTGATCACTTTATATGGCAAGGAAACAAGCTGGGCTGATGTGATAAATGCCTGCCGCCGGTTCCCGATGTTTGCAGAGCGGCAGGTAGTGATATTGAAAGAAGCAAACCAACTGGCGGAATTCGGGAATCTGGCAGGATACCTGGAAAACCCCTCCCCTACCACCATTCTCGTTATTGAGCACCGGTTTAAAAAAGCAGATGCCCGCGGGAAAGTGGTAAAGCTGGTCAAGGAAAAGGGTATTCATTTTACATCCGACAAGATACGCGATGAACAGGTCCCCGGCTGGATCCAGGCATATGGTACGGAAACGGGGCTTAAGATAGGAATACGGGAATCGGAGCTGTTGGCAGGGCATCTGGGCGGCGACCTCCAGAAGATCGTCAATGAAATTGAAAAAGTGCGGATCAATGTACCGGAAGGATCGGAACTTACCGCTGCGCTGATCGAGCGTTATATCGGCATCAGCCGCGACTATAATATTTTTGAATTTGCCGAAGTGCTTACCAATGGCAATAAGGACAGACTCTACCCCATGCTGGCATATTTTACAGCTCATACAAAGGCAGTACCGATGGTGCTTGTGATCGGTTCTTTATACACACATTTCAACAGGCTGTACCGCGCACATTTTATACAGGGAAAATCAGACAAAGATGCTGCCGCTGCCCTGGGTACTTATCCGTCACGGGTAAGAGAGATCGTGGCTGCTGCGAAGCGGATCTCCCTCGCCCGGATCGAGTATTGCCTGCTGCTGCTGGGGCAATACAGCGCCTACGCCGTAGGCATCAACAGTGACCGCAATGATGCGGAATTGCTGAAAGAGATGGTGGGTAAAATGGATATGGCATTGCACACAACGTAGAGACGTTGCATGCAACGTCTCTACCAATCAAGACGTTGCATGCAACGTCTCTACCAGTTTCCTTACCTGGTCAATCGGGATACGTTCCTGCTGCATGCTGTCGCGATAACGCACCGTAACCGTATTGTCTTCTTTGGTCTGATGATCGATGGTTACACAGAACGGCGTGCCTATCGCATCCATACGGCGGTAGCGCTTGCCGATCGTATCTTTTTCTTCGTAGAAGCAACGGAAATGCGTACGACATTCATCCATCAGCTTCCTTGCAATCTCCGGCAAACCGTCTTTCTTGACCAGCGGCAATACCGCGAGCTTCACCGGCGCCAGGAAGGACGGGAATTTCAATACCACACGGCTGTCTTTCCGTTCATCCGTGCTCAGGTCCTGCTCTTCGTAAGCCTCACTTAACAGCAGCATCACCGTACGATCAAGACCAATTGATGTTTCCACTACATAAGGGATGTAATTGCCGTAAGGCTTACCGTTTTCGTCCAGGTCATTATCAAAATACTGAAGTTTCTTTTTGCTGAATTGCTGATGATTCTTCAGATCAAAATCGGTGCGGCTGTGTATGCCCTCCACTTCTTTAAAACCCATCGGGAAATCATACTCTATATCACAGGCGGCATCTGCATAATGCGCCAGCTTCACATGATCATGAAAGCGGTAACGATCAGGAGAGATGCCCAGGCTGAGATGCCATTTCATTCTTTCCTCTTTCCAGTAGGCGTACCATTCCTGCTGTGTGCCGGGGCGCACAAAGAACTGCATTTCCATCTGCTCAAACTCACGCATCCGGAAAATAAAACCCCGCGCGACGATCTCATTACGGAAAGCCTTGCCGGTCTGTGCAATGCCGAAAGGTATCTTCATCCGGCCGGTCTTTTGCACATTCAGGAAGTTGACAAAGATACCCTGTGCGGTTTCGGGACGGAGATATACCTTGTTGTCTTCGTCATCGTCTGCAGCCACCGCGCCAAACTCCGTTGCAAACATCAGGTTAAACTGGCGGACATCCGTCCAGTTGGCAGTGCCGCTGACGGGACATACGATTTTATGTTCTTCAATAAGCGCTTTCAGTCCCGCGAAGTCGTCTGCAGCCAGTAGCTGCTCCATCTTCGTCAGCAGGGCATCGCCCTGTTCTTTATTGAGCGTTTCTGCCAGCCCTTCGATCAGGTGATCTACCCGGTAGCGTTTTTTGCTGTCCTTATTATCGATCATCGGGTCGGAGAAATTATCGACATGCCCGCTGGCTTTCCAGGTAGTGGGATGCATAAAGATCGCCGCATCGATACCGACGATATTGTCGTGCATCTGCGTCATGCTGCGCCACCAATACTCGCGGATATTGCGCTTCAGCTCTACGCCGTACTGGCCGTAATCATAAACTGCGCTCAGGCCATCATATATTTCACTGGATTGAAAGATAAATCCATATTCTTTGCAGTGCGCTATGATCGCCTGTAATTTGTTATCGTTTGCCATAATCGGAGCAAAGGTATAAGAATGCGGGGAATGTGAGAATCCTTATAAGCCGGGCTTTGTGCTATATACTGTTCAGGAATAATTGCGGCGCCACGCCCAGCAGGATGATCAGCAGGCAGGTGA
>JBEBVQ010000126.1:0-6868 GCA_040392625.1 Taibaiella soli
CCATTGCCATCGTCAACGGCCCTAACCTGAACCTGCTCGGGCAACGTGAGCCAGAATTATATGGCAACGTATCGTTCGACGATTATCTTCATACGCTCACACAGGTATTCCCCGGCATTGCATTGCAATATTTCCAGAGCAATGTGGAGGGCGATCTGATCAACTACCTGCATGAATGTCGCGGTCAGGTGCAGGGCATTGTACTGAATGCCGGCGCTTATACGCATACCAGCCTGGCGCTGGCCGATGCCATCGCCGCAATCGGGATACCGGTGATTGAAGTGCATATCTCGAATGTGCTGGCACGGGAGGATTACCGGAAGACTTCTTTTATTGCATCCAAATGTGTGGGTAGCATCAGCGGGCTGGGGCTGGACGGCTACCGCCTCGCCATAGACTGGCTGACCCGGCAATCATCCCCGGAAGCCCTTTAAGAATTCCGTTATAGGCATACGCTTTTTACCTTCCAACTGTAGCTCATCGATATAGATCCACCCGTCGGGTACAGCAAAACGCAGCCAGGATGCATCCCCGGACTCATGGCTACCCGGCGCTGCCTGGTGTGCTTCAGGCACAAAATGAGCAGCATATATTTTCATCGTCTTATCGCCCATCTGCGTCCAGGCGGCGGGATAGGGAGCGAGGCCGCGTATATGATTGTACACAGCCTGCCCGCTGCGGTTCCAGTCGATACGCATATCTTCCTTAAACAACTTGGGCGCATGCTTATATTCCGCCTCCGGCTGCAGGGCCTGCGGGATTTCCCGGATCGTACCGGCTGCAAGCCCTTCCACGGTCTGCACCAGCAGCGCTGCACCGGCCTGCATCAGTTTGTCGTGCAGTGTGCCAGCATTGTCATCGGGTGCAATGGGAATTCTCTCCTGTAATAAAATATTACCTGTATCAATAGCGTGCCGGAGCTTGAACGTGGTGACGCCGGTTTCCGTTTCGCCATTCATGATCACGCGGTTGATCGGCGCTGCACCGCGGTACTGAGGCAACAACGAAGCATGTACATTGACCGTGCCCATCGGCGGCATATTCCATACCAACTCCGGCAGCATACGGAAGGCTACCACGATATGGAGATCCGCTTTCAGTGCCTGCAACTGTTCGATAAATTCCGGGGATTTCAGCCGTTCCGGCTGTAATACCGGGATCCCCTTTTCCTCCGCGTAGATCTTTACCGCGGGCGACTGCACCTGCCTGCCCCTTCCTGCGGGCTTGTCCGGAGCCGTCACTACGGCAACTACGTCCATCCCATGATCTGTCAATGCGCTGAGTGATGCTACGGCAAAACCGGGAGTACCAAAGAAAACAATGCGTGGGCTGCTCATGTCGGGATCCTTTTAAACCAGACTGCAACAATACAATAATATTGGTATTCCGAAAACGCTCCGGTTGCATTGGGTGCAATTCATATGTTTTCTGAGCAATAATCCGAAAACAGTTCTTTGCTTTTTACTCGCTTTCAACATTACAAGCATTAGGGAAAAATGCATTTTGCAGACAACAGATATTTTTACAACAAGCTGTTGTGAAATAGCGTATTTTCATTATTCATCATCAAGTTTATTCCCTTTTTATGAAAGAAGAAATCCGCCGACACTTTGATAACCCCAAAGAACTGGAGCAGTTGTACCGGCGGAATAAAGCCGGTTTCAAGTCCGCTTTTGACGATTTGTACCCGGAAGTGCAACATCTGCCACAGGCCAGGTTTTGGTTCGAGCGGCTGCATTATACCCAGGCGGACATTTCATGGGGTTCACGGGCCGAACTGCTTTTTGTCATCATGGCATCACTGATCGCAGGTGTGATTGCCAAGGCGCCGGCGTTTATACACGGGTTGAAAGAAGAGCATTTCTATCCCAGAAATATTGGCTTTATCGTTTTCCCCGTCCTTACTGCCTACTTTGCCTGGAAGAAACGGATCAGTAAGCAAATGATCTTCTGGATTTTTGCAGCCATGCTGGTGTCGGCATTGTTTATTAACAGCTTACCCGGGACTGACAATAGCGATACGTTGATACTATCCTGCATCCACTTGCCCTGTGTGCTGCTGATACTGTTGGGATTCGCATTCACCGGGAGCAGATTCAGGGAACACCAACAACGGATTGCGTTCCTCCGCTTTAATGGAGATCTTGTTGTGATGACTACCCTGCTGTTACTGGCCGGTATGATCCTGACGGGTATCACGATCGGGTTATTTTCCCTGATAGGGTTCTCCATTGAGCAATTTTATTTTGAGTATATCGTTGTGATGGGGCTGGCAGCCGCACCGGTAGTGAGTACCTATGTGATACAGTGGAATCCGCAATTGATTAGCAGGGTTTCTCCCGTGATCGCGAGAATATTCAGCCCCCTGGTGCTAATCACACTATGCGTGTATTTGTCGGCTATTCTTATTTCGGGTAAGAGCCTGTATCACGACAGAAGTTTTCTGCTGATGTTCAACATGCTGCTGATTGGTGTAATGGCAATTATCCTATTCTCAATTTCCGTAACTTCCGGAGCAACCAGAAACAAAACGGGATTGCTTATTCTGTTTTTACTTTCAGCGGTAACAGTTGTAATAAATGGATTTGCTCTTTCCGCGGTTATTTTCCGGATCTCCGAATGGGGCATGACGCCCAACAGACTTTCGGTCTTAGGAGGCAATATGCTGATACTGATAAACCTGCTGTTTGTTACGTACCGGCTTTTCGGCATGCTACGAAACAGGTACGGAATTGAAGATGTGGAAATATCCATCTCGAAGTTTATTCCGGTGTATTGGATCTGGGCAATCGTGGTAAGCTTTATTTTTCCAATTGTGTTCGGGTTTAAGTAGTTGCCTTTTGCTGGAACGCTGCCCATATTCAAAACAGACCCTTGATCAATGTGATTTGGCTGACCGGCATTATCCATTAAACCTTGTTACTTTTACAGCGTCCAACAGACGAAGCATATGCCATTACGGACGATCACAGATGAACAGGTGCTACTGGCGGCATTCCGGGAGGAAGTCACCCGCGAAGCTGCTTTCACACGGCTGGTGGAGCTTTACCAGGAACGGCTATACTGGCATATCCGGCGCATGGTTGTGGATCATGAAGATGCCAACGATGTGCTCCAGCATGTCTTTATCAAGGTCTGGAAATACCTGGACAATTTCCGGGCAGAGTCTAACCTCTACACCTGGATGTACCGCATTGCCACCAACGAAACCCTGACCTGGCTGGAGCAGCGCAAACGCCGGTCTTCCCTGTCGCTGGATGACGAAGGGAACAGCGAGCTGTCGGGACGCCTGGAAGCGCAGCAGGGCTTCGATGCCAACAAGCTGGAATGGAAGCTGCAGCAGGCTATCCAGTCGCTGCCGGAAAAACAACGGATCGTATTCAGCCTGAGATATTATGACGAAATGCCTTACGAGAAAATGTCGGAAGTACTGGACACCTCGGAGGGCGCCCTGAAAGCCTCCTACCACCATGCCGTCAAAAAGATAGAGCATTTTATTAAAAACAATTAAACTTCCGGCCATTTGAGCAGTCATACCTGAGATATGAAACAGCAGAACGAAATAACAAGGGAACTGGACGAGATGGGGAGCATCCTGGCAGCAATGCCACGGGTCATGCCCTATACCGTCCCGGAGGGTTATTTCGCCGGGCTGGACACAGCTATCCGCAAGCAAATGACCTATGAAACCGACCCGGTCATGAACCTTCCCACACAAACGCCTTTTACGGCGCCGGAGGGTTATTTCGATTCATTCCCAAGTGAAATGCTGCGTACGGCCCAGGCAGCGTACTATGACGGGCTCCCGGCAGCGAAAATGCCGATGGAAGCGCCGGCCGGCTATTTTGAGCAGCTCCCCAGCCAGATATTGGCTGCTGTGAAACAGGAAACAAACACCAGGCCGGCTACCGGTCCGGTAAAGGTCATACCATTGAAACGGGTATTATCCCGGAGGCCGCTGCGCTATGCAGCAGCAGCCATGCTGGTAATAGCAGCGGGGCTGGGTTTGTACCGGATTACCCTGCCAAATCCCGAACCTGTCATGAAACAACTGGCACAAATACCGGAAGAAGACCTCCGGAGCTATGTCTTATACCATATCGATGAATTTGAAACAGAAGACCTGCTCCCGGCAGTTCAACTGACATCCATTGATAAAGGATCATTGAATCCCGCATCGCGTCTTTCTGATGAAAATATCATCCAATACCTGGACGAAACGGGATGGGACACAGAATTGTAATAATTTTATATCATGAAAAAGCTATTGGCCATAATCATACTCCTGCTGATGCACAACATCATATGGGCACAACAGGAGCGCTTTGAAGAGATAAAGGCATTGAAAGTCAGCCTTATTACCGAGCGGCTGAAACTGACACCCGCCCAGGCGGAGCTTTTCTGGCCGGAGTATAATAAGTACCAGGCAGAGCTTCGGGAGATCCGGCGGGAATTCCGCACCAAATACCGGGAGCAGAATGCCCAGGCCACCCGCGAACAGGCACGTGAGTTTATAAATGCCAACCTCGACTACCAGGCACAGGCGCTGGAGCTAAAGAAAAAATACAAGGATGTGCTGCTGAAAACGATCAGTCCGCAGCAACTGGCCCAGCTATACGATGCAGAAAGGGATTTCAGGAAAATGCTGATAGAACAATTAGGGAACTCCGGCAAAAAATAACTGTCAGGCAATGGCAGTCACCTCAATACCATCTATTTAATTGTCCAGAGCAATTAAAACTAATATTACCATTGGCATTTTGGTGAGCCCTTGAGGCCCTCCTGTTTTTACGCTCTATCTCAAAACATTACAGCAATTTATTTCTATTTTACTATACCGGGAAATACGTATTTTGGTGGTCACTCATCGTGTTGAGTCATGATTTTACTATTAAAGCTGCCTAATTAAATTAATTTTGTCCCTTCAAAACCGAAAACAAGATAGTGAGGCCCGTTTATATTACACGTCTATCCAGATTTTTACCTAATGACCCGGTCCCCAATGATGAAATGGAGCAGATTTTAGGCATCGTCGGGGATAAACCTTCCAAAGCCCGTGCTATTGTATTGCGGAACAACGGCATCAAATCAAGATACTATGCCTTCCGTAACGGCAAAAGCACACATACCAATACAGAACTCGCAGCCAATGCCATAAAAAATCTCTTTGACGCATCTTTTCCCTTGGACAGGCTGGAACTTATTGCAACCGGGACAACCTCACCGGAGCAATTGCTGCCTTCACATGCCGCTATGGTACACGGCCTGCTGGGAATGGACAAGCCGGTAGAGCTTATCTCCGCATCCGGCGCCTGCTGCAGCAGCATCCAGGCTATGAAATACGCCTATATGTCGGTCGGGGCCGGACTGACCCATGTAGCCGTAAGCTGCGGATCTGAAAAGATGAGTTCCTGGATGCATGCCTCCCGGTTTACTCCTGAAATAGAGAATTTAAAAAAGCTGGAGGAAAACCCGTACATCGCCTTCGAAAAGGATTTTCTCCGCTGGATGCTGAGCGATGGCGCAGGCGCAGCGCTACTTCAGGATGAACCCGGTAAAAACGGCCTGTCCCTGAAGATCGAATGGCTGGAAATCACTTCGTTTGCACACGAACTGGAAGCATGTATGTATGCAGGGGCAGTAAAAAATGAAGACCATTCCCTCACCGGCTGGAATGACCTCAGCACGAAAACATGGAGCGAGCAAAGCGTCTTCTCCCTGAAGCAGGATACTAAGCTGCTCTCCCGCCATATCGTAGCGCTGGGGGGCCGTTACCTGGCAGGCTTGATGCAGAAGCATAGCCTGCGCAGCGAAGATGTGGACTATTTCCTGCCGCATATGTCCAGCGAATTTTTCAAAGACCAGATCAAAGAGCACCTCGGCAATGCCGGCATGGATCTGCCGCCGGAAAAATGGTTCTACAACCTGCCCCAGGTAGGCAATATAGGCAGCGCCTCTCCTTACCTGATGCTGGAAGAGCTGCTGCACAGCGGACGGCTGAAAAAAGGCGACCGCATACTCGTGATGATACCGGAAAGCGCCCGCTTTTCATATGCTTACCTGTATCTTACGGCCGTATAAAAAGCCCGGACAATGCCTATGAAGCCACGCATACTCGTCTTGTATTATTCCCAATCCGGCCAGTTGAGATCCATACTGGATCACCTGACGGATCCCATACAAACGGAAGCAGTCATAGATTTTGTACAGATCGAGTCCGAAACACCGTTCCCGTTTCCCTGGAAAGTTTATCATTTTTTCGACACGATGCCCGAAACGGTCAAGCGTTTGCCTATAGCGATGAAGCGTCTGCCGGAAGCCCTGTTTGAGCATCATTATGACCTGGTGATACTGGGTTATCAGCCCTGGTTCCTGAACCCGTCGCTACCCGTCACCTCGTTCATGAAGGGCAGCGATGCAGCCCGCCTCCTGAAGGGGAAGCCCGTCGTAACCGTTATCGGCAGCCGCAATATGTGGCTCCACGCACAGGAAAAAATCAAAGAAGACCTTGCTGCAGTCGGTGCTTCGCTTATCGGGAATATAGCTCTGACCGATAGCAACACCAATATTATTTCTACGCTCACCGTCATCAGATGGGCATTCAAAGGGCAAAAGGAAGCTTCGCGGTTTCTGCCGGCAGCCGGTGTGCAGGATGCAGACATCCGGTCAACTTCCCGTTTCGGCAAACCGATACTAACCCATCTCATCTCGGACAGATTAGGTCAATTACAGGAAGCATTACTCCAACAGGGGGCTGTACAGCTCAAACCGGGTCTCGTACTGCTGGAGCGCCGGGGTATCACGAACTTCCGTAAGTGGGCCGATTATATCCGCGCTAAAGGCGGCCCGGGCGATCCGAACCGCGCCG
>JBEBVQ010000127.1:0-6801 GCA_040392625.1 Taibaiella soli
ACAACAGTGCGCGGCCCGCGCGGCGGCCTCATCCTGATGAAGGAAGATTTTGAGAACCCTTGGGGGATCAAAGGACCCAAAGGCGATATCCGTATGATGAGCGCGCTGATCGACCTCGCGGTATTCCCCGGCGTACAGGGAGGCCCGCTGGAGCATGTGATCGCTGCCAAAGCCGTGTCTTTCTATGAAATACTGCAGGATGAATTCCTTACCTACGGCAAACAGGTAATCAATAATGCACAGGCGCTTGCGGCTGCATTTCAAGCCAAAGGCTACGATATTATTTCCGGCGGTACCGATAACCACCTCCTGCTCATCGATCTCCGCAACAAAGGCATCAGTGGTAAAAAAGCAGAAAATGCACTGGTAAAGGCAGACATTACGTTAAATAAGAACATGGTGCCTTATGATGACAAATCCCCGTTTATCACTTCCGGTATCCGTGTAGGGGTTCCGGCCATCACCACGCGCGGTCTGAGCGAACAACATATGCCCCAGGTGGCCGACTGGCTCGATAAGGTGCTGATGCACACCGACGACGAAGCGCTGATCGGTAAAGTGAAAGGAGAAGTAAATGAATTTATGAGCGGCTTCCCGCTGTACCCCGAGTGGACGTGAAAAATGTAAAATTGAGAATTGAAAATGGAGAATGGGAAGGAATTTTAACTTTCAATTCTCCATTTTCAATTTTCCATTAATTGCAAGCGGCCTATTTTTGCTGTATAACCGCACCTATGAAACATTATATATTCTGGCTGACCGGCTTATTATTGATCTTTCATTTTTGCTCCACACCTGTGTCGGCGCAGAAGAGAAAAAACAAGCACAAAGCAGAAGATACAGTAGTCGTCTATGATTTGGATACGCTCATCCGTCCGGTGCCCAACAATAGGGCCAGTTTTCATGTGATCATTGACCGGGAGCAAAAGCGTGCAGATGGCGCCGACGGCGTGCCCGATGGGCTGATCCGCTTTTCAGAAGATTCTGCTTATAACCGGATGTTAAGCCGGGCAATACTCACACAGGTGGATCAATTGCAGGTGATGATCGAGAACCTGCCGGGAGATCCGGATGACCGGCTGGCGGATAACCAGGAGCGTATCCGCTATCTCCGCGCCTTATCAGACATGGTGCGCCGGTATAACGCCGACCCGAAAGCAGATCCCGCTTATTACCGGAAGCTCGTTGTAAATTTTAAAAACATGCTGATTGCCCGGCATGAAGACCGGCTTCCCGCATTTGTTCATGAAAATATCAGCCTGCAGACACTGGATAATGTAGCGCTGATGGACGGTTATCCTGCCGAACGCGCCTTTATATATTCTGAAATGGGAAATCTGGAGCCACGGATGATGATCATGAGGTTGACAGAATATGCAGATGATACGTTTGCCTGTGCGGTTATTTCATCTGCTGCAAAGGTGGTTCCGAATGACGTGCTCAACTTTGTTACTTCTACCAATTACAGGCTGAGCAGCGCGATAAAACGTTGTACGGATCCCCTGGTACAGACGATCGTACAGATAGCCACCCGCTCCCGTTCCCCGCTCAAAGCCATGCCTTTCCTCTGTGATGTTTATCACAAAATAAAGACAGTGGCAGAAATCGACCAAATCGCCGATGACGCCGATCTTTATTATAAAAATCTTGTTCGCCTCAAGCTGACCAACGAAAACCTCGGCGGAGACTCCTATACCGATGAGCTGCGGTTCCGCGGACTGAAATATGTGCGGACGATGAATGATCTGCATAATGAAAAGGATGCGGTGCGTTTCCGCTGTATCGATGGCTTTAAACCGGAAGAATTGTATTTCATAATGGTCTATGGGCAGGATGAAATTTATACCAGCAGCTTCCTGGGTACATTCAAAAGAATGATGGAGCGGATGGACGGGCTTAAAGGCGAGGAGTTGTTTCAGAAAGTACACTATGACCGCTTCCGTACTTTTATCCGCATGTGCGCCGGTTATAATACCCTCAACCGTTTTCTCGAAACTATTGATGAAGATAAAAAGACACAATTGCTGCGCGACTTTATCGCCGGGCTTGAAAAAGGCAGGGAACATGACCTGGAAGACGCCGTGGATGTCGCGGATGCCTTCGGGAGCATCAAGGATGAAAAGCTCGCACAGTTCCTCAAAGAGGAGGTGACCAGGAATTACGAACGCTGCGCACAGGAACGCAGCATTAAAGGGGTGATCGTTTACGGATTGCTCGCTACGCTTTTTAAAGGTAATACCGCGGAGCTTGATCTGCCGCCGATCAATCTTGTGCCGTACAGCAGCCTGGTGGACGACAAGGGCGTAGTGTACCAGCAGTATTTCTTTTACGGGGATGAAGACGGTAAAATGTCGTATGCCGGTTTTCTGAACAATTTCCGGAACGGAAAATGGAAGATCACAACAGAAAAATACTGGACGATGATTGCATCTACAACGGGTAAGCCTGTAGTGATCTATGCCAATCTGCCGCTAACGGAACCTGAAGACGAAGAAGCGCAAGGCCGGCTTGCCAAATATTTTCAGGAGAAAGGCATCAAACCCACGGTGGTCGTGCACAGGGGGCACAGCTATCACCTGCCGCTTACCCTGGAGCAGCTTACCCGCGAGAGCCGGATCGTGATGCTTGGTTCCTGCGGCGGGTATCATAATCTGGGAACGGTGCTCGACCAGTCGCCCGATGCCCACGTGATCTCTTCCAAGCAGACCGGCGCTATGGCCATCAACGACCCGATCATTATGAAAATGACGGATTGCATGCTGGCAGGCGACGATGTCGAATGGATATCATTATGGAAAAACCTTGATACTTATTTCCAGAGCAGAAGAGGCCCTGTCCAGGAAATGTTTTATGATTATGTGCCGCCGCATAAAAATCTCGGTGTCATTTTTATCAAGGCCTACCGGAAAATGGTAAACCGTTTGGATGAATCCTGATTGTGTGTATTATTTTCCACAGAAAAATATTTTTCCGGGCAGTGTATCACCAGGGGAATGTGGTAGATAGAAAATTTAAAATTTATAACGGTCTTGTTTATTGCGCTTCATCTTATTCCGGACAAATCGCCGGGGAGCAAGCGGAAACCGGCATACTTTTTACTTTCTTATTAACGAGAAGCATAGCTGATAATCCTGAGTGCTATGGGGGAAACAAGAGAGCATGAAGTATTATTCAGTTGTGAGTTTTCAGTTGTGTGTGTGATGAAAAGAAAAAGCCCTGCATCTGCGGGGCTTTTTCCTTTTCAGGGATGAGGAGTGAAATGCAACATACTGTAGGGGCGAATAACTATTCGCCCTCAATCTGTGATATCCGCACAGTTTAAAAGAAAACCACCCCAACATTCCCGCCAAACCAATATTGCAGTCCGGTTGTAGTAGGGTCTATCGCACCGTACGCTGGGGTGGGATGATTGTAACCTTCTGCAGGTGCATCCGGACTGAAATGATATAACGAAAAGGATGGCCCTGCAAAGAAAGAAAGGTATTTCCCAACCCTGAAATTAAGGTTCGCGCCGGAACGGTACAGCATGGCAAATGCATCCGGGTTGCCCCGGTAACAATATTGCGCCGTTATTTCAGGAGTGAAGGACAGCCGCCCCCGTAGCGGGATATCACTGCCCAGGCCATACCCATAAGTGAACACCCGTTTCCCTGCCGCCGGGTTGATACCGGCAAGCAGGATATTATACAGCCGGTGTGTACCGGTCTTCAGCGCAATATTCAGCGGCACAGACTCATTCGTTGAAATGGCCAGCTTATAGTACCCGTTCCGGATGAAATTGAGCAGCCCGATATTGAACTTCGTGGATGAGTCGGCAATGTTGATGATCCCGATCTGCACGCCATCCACTTTGCGGGCAATGTTCAGGAATCCCGACAACTGCACACCTTTGATATCGCCGGCACAAATATTAGCGGCGCTGGTTAGCTGCATACCGGTAACATCTTTCCCGCTGAAATTCCCCAGCCCCGAAACCTGCATGCCCCTGATCCCCTGAAGCGCACTGTTAATGGCGCCGGATAATTGCATACCGCTGACATCTCCTGAAGCATGGTTGACAGCCCCGCTGGCTTGTATGCCCTGCAGATCGCCGTTAGTGAGATTGAAAGCGCCAGCCAATTGTACGCCGGTTACAGAATCGAGCGCCTGATTGAACAGGCCTGCCGTTTGTACGCCACTGGCCCTGCCGCCGGTCATGTTGAACACACCTGCGATCTGGAGAAATGACATGTCCTGCTTCACAATATTGAACACACCGCCGATCTCCACGCCCTGCAGCCCGGCGGTATAGCCGCCGATAAGGTTGAATGAAAATTTATTGATCACATATGGGCTCATCTTGCCGTGTGAACCTAACCCCGGGGTAATGGATGTCTGGTACGGACGGTCGGCAAAATATTTACCGAGGTTAAGGCTTTGCGCTCTTTGCCGCGAGGAGAGGAAGAGATTGCTCAGCCAGCTTTTTTCAACCGGCGACACGACGATTGTATCCAGCACAAAACTTTTAGGGGTTATACTGACCGTCAGTTCCTGGTTGTATCCCGGCTTCAGCACCACGGAAGTATCGGAATACCAGGCTTTGCGTATGCTGATGGCAGCCGTCGGGTGCTTGTCTTTCAGCCGTAGCCGGAAGTAGCCCTGATCATTGGTGAGCGTTGCAACCAGTTGCTGTGTTTCATAAACGCTCGCATCGCGGATACGCTCTCCGGTATTTTCGTCCAGCACATAGCCGCTGAGGTACCACACATCGTTACCGGAAGGCAGTTGTATGACTACATGATTGCCGGTTTCCTTGTATTCATACTTTCCCTCAAACAGGAGATCCAGCGTCTGCCGCACCGTTTTATTATTTGCGGAAACAGAAACCAGGCTGTCGCCGCGAAACAGATTGCTGTTGTACGAAAACAGGAAGCCGCCCTGCTTGCTGATCATACTCAGCACATCGGATAGCGGCTTACGGTTTACGTCCAGGGAGACTGTCCGGTGCAATAACGGTTGCGCATGACAGGCCGGTGTTTCCGGCAGCAAAAAGAAAAAGATGATCAGGAGTAGATACAATCGGCTCACCGGCGATACTGTTGCGTTATTTGATAATGACCTGCTGTCCGTTGCGCTGTACCTGCACCTGGAATGTTTCACCGATTACATGCAGGATATGATCCAGCGGCTCGTCGCGGAAAGTCGCTGTTAAAGGTAAATGTTTCAAGCGATCTGCCACAATGATATCCACATCATACGCTTCGCCGAGCACATCCGTTACCCGCCACAGGGGCGTGCCGTTACAGACAAATTCCCGGGTATGATAATAATTATATAGCTCGTCTGTATTGATCCGTTTTTCGGGTGCTGTCCGGTCTTTCCGTACGATCGCTTTTTCGTTCGGATGCAGCAAGATACCATTCTCTTTTTTGCTTACTTCCACGATCCCGGTTGCAACGATCACCTCAGTGGTGTCCATAGAGCTTTTAATGTTGAAGGAAGTACCCACTACCCGTATCGTTGCGTCGTTGGCGCGGATCACGAACGGCTTGTCCTTATCGGCAGTCACTTCAAAAAATGCTTCTCCCGTCAACTGTATCTGGCGCGTATTGCCCGCAAACCGTTTGGGGTAGGAGAGTGTCGTATGCTTATTCAGCGTCACGACCGACTCATCGGGGAGGGTTACTGCGAGGATGTCTGCTCCGGAATGCACCTCCAGCAGCGCCGGGTTTGAGATCATATAATAGGCCAGCCAGCCGCCGCCCGCCAGGAATACCAGCATTGCCGCCGCACGGAGCCAGGTTTTGCTGATAAGGCGAAAGGGTATTGTTTTGCGTTGTTCGTTTGCCGGTTGATTTTGTGTACGCTGCCGGAACCGTTCCCAGGCTGCATTTTCATCTGCGTTGCTGTTTACGGCAAGCCGGGCGCCTGCTTCCCATATGGTACGGAAATGATCGAAATAGCGCCGGTGTTCCGCATCTGCGCTAATCCATTCCTGCACTTCCTGTTTCTCGGTTTCAGTGGCTTCTCCCAGCAGGTATTTCACCAGCAGATCATCCATTATGTAATTAGTATTGTCTTTCACACCATCTGTTTTTACTGGTTGATAAATAGTATTGATAACACGAGCGGCAGGAAGTCGGCCAGCTTTATCCTGAGCAGCCGCAGGGCCTTGCCCATCTGGTTCTCCACCGTTTTCACCGAAAGCCCCAACTGATCGGCGATCTCCCGGTATTTCAATTCTTCAAAACGGCTCATCTGGAAGATCGTGCGGCACTGCTGGGGCAATTCTTTCAACGCGGTATCCAGCTTCTGTTCCAGCTCATGCAGAGCAGCCATGCCGGAAGTGTTTTCCGGGTGGGTTGTGTGATAAGCTGCATGAGACTGGTAGGCCGATTTCACTTTCACATGCCGGAGGTAGTTGATGCTTTCATGATAAACAGACCGGTACAAATAGGCGGTGACGGATTGCTGCACCTGTATCCGGTCTTTCTTTTCCCAAAGCTTGTAAAATACCTGCTGCACCATCTCCTCGGCCATGATCTCATCTTTCACGATCGTGCAGGCATAGGCGTGCAGCCGTTTGTAATGGGATTTGAAAAGATCCTCAAATGCAATGGCATTGCCGGTATCCACTGCCTGCTGAGGCATCGTATGCTGTTCCATGTGCAAATCCGTATATACAGATTCAAAGATAAGTGCTTGTCTCAATGAATTGTTTAGGAGTACGACACCTCAGGATGGATTTACCCCTATCAACCATTGTAGAGACGCGATAAATCGCGTCTCTACGGGTGATTGATTTACAATAATTTATCGATG
>JBEBVQ010000128.1:0-6770 GCA_040392625.1 Taibaiella soli
AAGCACCTTAGCGAATTAATGTGACATTCCCGCTTCTCAATTCTGTCATACCATTCGCAAAGCTTACTTCTATCTGGTAAATATATACCCCCGTCGGCTGTGGATGATCATAACTTGAGAGCCATCATGAAACACTCCCACTCTGCCGGAATGACATAAAACCACCGATCCTTAAAAAATACGGCAGGGCTGGTAAAAACAGCCATTGAATTCGGGTATATCACACGATGATCATTACAGGATCATAATAACACCAGCAGCGCATACACCAGCATCATACCGTCTATCACCGCCAGGTAATTCCGGTCCGAAGGATAGCGACGGGTGTACACGATCGCAAGACGTGTAAAAACAACCGTCAGCATTTCTCCTGCCAGCCGGCCGGCAGAAGGATAACGCAGGTACTGCACCACGCTGAACACCGCGAACAGGACCAACACAATATCCATCAGCCGGTAACTATTGCGGATACCGATCAGATTAGGCAGCGTATAGATCTTTGCATCAAGATCCGTCTGGGCGTCACGGATGTCAAATGCAATACAGAGCGTGAACATAAACAGGAACCGGAGACATATCTCAACCGGGTAATTACCGATCTCCTGCTGCCAGAACAGGATGGGGAAGATCGCCGTAACGATCGTCCAGACGCCGGTAAGCACCAGTATTTTGATCCACCCGAATTCTCTTATGCGCCTTCTGCCGCGGATAGGCAACAAAGGCAGGGAATAGGCAAAAGAAAGCAATGCGGTAACGCCGGCCCAGATTAAAATACCTTTCGGCAAATGCCCGATAGCAGACAAGCAAAGTACGATACCGGCCAGGGAGAAAAAATAATGCCAGTAGATATAGCGTTGCGACCAGTAATAACGATCCGATAAGCCGGGCGTGGATTTTTTGAAAATAAAATGCACATTATACACCAGTAATGTTGCTCCAAAAAGAAACGGATGCAGGGGAGAGAATAACGGTACATCTGCCCCGGCCACCAGCCGTTCCGTAGCCATACAAAGCCCGGTGGTACAAAGAGCGGTAAAGAGGCTTGTATATAGCAGCCAATTGGTGAAGCGACGGAATAACGACATCAACTGCAAAAGTACAGGTGAAAGCTTAAAAAAGCTCATACGCTAAAATGCATGCAGTCCCCATATTGCCCGTCTGTTTTATACCACTAACTTTACACACCAGCTCGTCTGAAATCATGGATATCGAATCATTACGCAGCTATTGCCTTTCACTGCCGGAAGCAGAAGAAGGCCTTCCTTTCGGGGGAGACACGCTGGTCTTCAGCGTCCGCGGGAAAATGTTTTGTGCCACCGCGATTGACCATTACGAGTACATCAACGTAAAATGCGAGCCGGGGAATGCAATTGAGCTTAGAGAGCGTTACGAAGACGTCACACCCGGATTTCATATGAACAAACGCCACTGGAACAGCATCCGCACCGGCACGCGCATCCCGAATGCACAGATCCGGGAATGGATAAAGGATTCTTACAGACTCGTAGTTGCCGGTATGCCGAAAAAGCTGCGGGAGGGGCTGGAATCTGTTTGAGCAGAGGCAAAGCACCCCGATGATACTTTCTATTGTCTGAATCACGGATTTTTCCGGATTAAAGGATTCCACGGATTTCAATCTGTGTAATCCTTTAATCCGCCTGATCCGTGATTCAGACAATTTGACAGGAACGTGAGGTAGAAAAAAAATCAGGGTATCATCTAATTCTCACCGATACAATTAATTGATTGTGAACCACGTCGGGCGTCTTCAAAAACATGCTTATGTTTTTCAGAAAACATAAGCATGTTTCCCGGAAAATGTAGTTACATTTTTCCCGACAACAAACTTGTCCTTCGAGAAAAACAAGCTTGTCTTTTTTAAGGCATAAGCTTGTGCCCGGGAATGCTCTGTTTTATGCCAATCTGGCAGACATTAACTTGATCCTATAGGCTATTGAACGACAAGTTTCTGAACAACTTTGTATCCCGTTTTACCATGTACCTGTACAAGATACACTCCTTTCGTCCAGCTCTGGATATCTATTGTACACGTCCCCTCTGATATCTTTTGCTGCCAGATGACCTTACCGGCCATATCCGTAACAGACACATGTTCTGAATGATGATCAGCCTTTAATGTAACTTTCCCTTTCGCAGGGTTCGGATAGATTCGGATAGACTCCAAACCGGTAAATACCAGGTCGCTTATATCCAGATGCGTTTTTGTTCCATAGGTGCAGTCGCCCAGTTTAAAATAAACGTAGTCCGTGCTCGAATAGGATTGACTATATCTCTCGCCCGAGGACGATGAAGACTTTATCCTGCCAAAACCCAGCAAGACGGTTTCTGACGAAGCGTCAATCCAGCCAGGAGATATACCAAAATTCCCCCAACACAGCGAATCCGAATCAAAATAATAGGCTCCGGTGTGGCTCCCCGAAGACAGTCTCACTACGTACCGGCCACAAATGGAATCAAGATTATATGCAAAAAAGCGTCGCCTACCTGGATCGTTTATATCAGGCAGCACCGGAACTTCCGGATACAGTGTATGTCTGATAATGCGTGTGTTGCCCGAGTTGTTATATTGCGTATCATAGAACACATCTACCGTAAAATAAGACTCTGAAGTGTACTGGCCGGGAAAGCCATCCGCGGTATATCGTGTGCCGGCTTCCTTGCGACGCACCTCAGCTATCACCATTTCCGGATTCACCACGATAGTGCGCATAACCGAGTCATGTCTTGTAGCCACAGACGCCGGGACGCCCACTTGATACGAAGACCTTGAATACGTGATCCATTCGTTCCCCGGTTTATACCTCCACTGAAAATCTATCCGGTTAATATCAGTATATGAAAATGGCCATGCCAGGCGGGTGTATTGGTTGGTATCTGTACCTGTTCCGAAATAATTCTGATGATGCTCAAGATGATTCGGGAAGCGATAAAAATCCAGCGCTTTAACCCATCCATGCTCACGGCTCAACTGTAAAACGCGATGATTATACAGATGTTCCACGGGTAGCCCATTCTGATAAGCCTGGATACGAATGGTCTTTACACTGTCCGGACTCCGGTCGATGTTTTGTGCTTCAATACCGGTAACAGTTCCCTCAAACACAATGCCGGATGTATCAGTCGCCAGTATCCAGCGCTCCTGCTCTACTGCGTGCGTACGAATCGTTATAGTATCGCCAAAACTGTTGAAATAATATTCAGCGCCGTCTGGTTTGCGAATAAATTTGCTCCCGAGCCAGGACGGTGCGAGGGTGTCCAGGCAATGATATGGAGCCGGCTCCCTTATGGTAGGATAAAAATGAAATACACTGTCGGAGCCGGTCTCCTCTATATCCGAAACCCATATCACCCGCAAATTTCCGGAACCGGGATTATCCACAGATGCCCCACGGAAATACACCGTATCTGCCATAGGTACAGTTTTCCAGTTTTGTGCCTGAACCGTTGACCCGATATATGCCGTAATACACAAGAGTAAAAGAATGTGTTTCATAGGCATGGCTTTACTCAAAGATAACGATATTTTCAATGTACCGCAACAGCATATTTCACCCGTCGCTACAAACCCGCAAACTCCCACGCACTCACATACGCCCCCTGCTCTTCGGCATAACTGATAAACCCGGCATAAAACGAATCGCGGGAAAGGGTGGCGCTGTCGCCGACCACCACCAGTTTCTTGCGGGCGCGGGTCATCGCGACATTCATCCGGCGGATGTCCGAAAGGAAACCAATGACGCCGTCGGGGTTACTGCGCGTCAGGCTGATGTACACCACATCCCGCTCCTGGCCCTGGAAGCCGTCAACCGTATTGATGCTGATGCAACCCAGGTAATCTTGTAATCCGGGTACGTGCAGCAATTGTTCTTTCAGCACACGCACCTGCTCTTTGTAAGGAGCAATCACTGCGATGGTTGGGGTGGCCACTCCCTGCGTTGCCAACGCCGACATTTCCATATCCAGATGTTTCAATAAAAATGCAGCCTCTTCAGGATTGATAGTGCTGGTGCCTTCCGATTGTTCATCGTAGCCGCAACCTGCGGTATCAATAAAACTCAGCGGCAGCGCTCCGGCATACAATGTATGACCGGCCACCGACTCGTGCGCTTTTAATCTGTCTTCGTAAAATACCTTCGAAGAATAACCCATAATAGCCGTGTTCATGCGGTATTGCTCTTCCAGCAAGGTCACGGTTTCGGGGTGCAGCGCCACAGCTTTTTCAAGCAAAGTGGCGCTCAGGCCGTTGCGGGCTGCTTCTGTGGATTTCACGGTTGGCGGGAGCTGCAGATGATCACCGGCGAGTATCAGTTTCTTCCCCTTCAGAATAACGATCCAGCAGGCAGGCTCCAATGCCTGTCCGGCTTCATCAATGACCACAGCATCATAACGTAAATCGCGAATGGTATAATGAGCAGCGCCGACCAAAGTGGCGGTTATAATTTCTGTCCGGTTGATGATATCTTCGGTGATATACTTTTCCGTTTGCTCCACTTCTTTCAAAATACGATGTGCTTCCTGAAACAGCGCCTTGCGTTGTTCGCGCTCGGCTTTACCGAAATGCCGTTTGTATTTATGCGCCATATCACGGAATTCATTCGCCTGCTTCTTCAGCTTTTTGATCTCCTTCATCCGCTGGTGTGTTTCTACCCGGCCGTCAAGCGTCAGCGAGAGCAATCGTTCCGATACCCGCGCCGGATTGCCTACACGCAGCACATTCAGTCCTTCATCTGCCAGCCGCTCGGTGAGCAGATCCACGGCGGTATTACTCGGCGCAACAACCAGTATCCGCTTGTGCTGCTGCTCCCGGATCATTGTTTTGATCGCCTGCACGATGGTAGTGGTTTTGCCGGTGCCGGGCGGACCATGCACGATCGCCAGATCCTGCGCGGCACAGATCTTCTGTACGGCTTCCTGCTGCGAGCTATTTAATGACAGTATTTCCGGTACAGAAACCGACTGATCAAAAACAGGCTTTTTTGTACCCGTGAGGATCTGTATCAGTCGTCCGGCATCGGTGTCCGGTTCTGTGGCAATCGCCCGTTTGAGGGCTTTCTCCATTTCGTCGTAGCTGTTGTCGTCAAACAGCAGGTCTATGCCCAGCTTTCCCTCGCGCGTCCATTCGGGCAGCTCATCTGTGCGCAGGTTAATGCGGATGCGGTTGGCGGATTGACGGACTACTACCCCTTCAAGTTGCCTGCTTTCCGGATTGATGCCGGAAAAGATCATTACAGATACACCTGTGCGGAACTGGTGATACACATCCTGGTGTGTTGTCCGCTCGAGGGTGACGCTGAGGTAGTCGCCATATCCCGGTTCCGTATCCCGTATCGCGACGGGATACCAGGTGATGCCATTCGTTCTGCGTGTGGCTATTGTAGTATTCTCACGAAGCAGTTGATATGCTCTTCTGTCTTCTTCCCGTTCTGTTTGGAGTAATGCGAGCTGCTGTGCAAAGTAGGGCATGTGCAAAGGTATGGGTTAGCGATAGCGCATCCGTGAAAATAGTCTGCATCACGGATTTATCCGGATGACACAGATTTCACGGATTAAAATATACGCAATCTGTATTCTGAAATTTGACGTACAGGTTGTGCGTCTGTTAAATTGAAGGATTCCACGGATAAAATCTGTGGGATCCTTTAATCCGCCTAATCCGTGATGCAGATAAAAGTATCATTGGGAATGCTTTTCAAAACACTCCTCAATCCTCATCCCTAAAAAACCAGAGGGGCAACCACATCACCCTACCGGTATGACATGGTTGCCCCTCCTTTCAATTGTTCCGGTTTCCCCCTCCCGGACAATCGTTATTTTGCTGCTTTGATCAGGCGCGACAGGTTAAGCACCTGCCCGTCCAGATCGGCAACACGGATCATATATACCGCATCGCTGAGGCTGCTGATATCGATTTGCTGCACACCTTTCTGATGGAATATCACCTTTCCGTCCACACTGCTCAGCGTCACCTGCACCGGTACCGGCGATTCGATATATACGGTTGAGCTGGCCGGGTTGGGATAGATACGGACATCCGGCCGGGTGTTGATATGCCGTACACCTACCGTGAAGCTGTATGGCGCTGATACCCCCGGACAATCATTGGCATCCCGTACCATTACGGTATAATTGCCATCACCCTCCGGCGTATGCTGACGGTTGGTAGCGCCGGGTATCAATGTACCGTTACGATACCACTGATACGAGTTGAAGCTGCCGGTTGTGAGACCGTTGCCGTCAGGCGTGATCACCGGTTCCGGCGCCGGATGCACCGTGATGTCTTCCGGATCGGAAGTTGCCGAGCAACTGTTTACATCCGTTACCCTTACGGTATGCAACCCATCTTCTTTAGCATAGAATGACGAGTTGACTGCACCGGGTATGTCTGCATTATCCCGCTGCCATTGGTAAGAATAACCGGCACCGGTACTGGCAAACAGGAGGACACTGTCGCCTTCGCAGAAAGTGGTATTACCTGCAACACTGAGCGAGGCAGCAGGCAATGTATTCACTTCAACCGTTACTGAATCATAGCCTACGCATCCATCATTGGGGCCGCCGCTGTTGTCAAGGGCTTTAATATAATATACCGTTCTTGCAGATGGTGATACCGGTACAGAGCTGCCGGTCATTGACCCGGGAGTCCATTCGTAGGTATAGCCGGAGTTTGCGGAAGTTGCCGTAAGCATGGCAGTATCACCAACGCAGATCGTCGCCGGAACTGATTCGGCGGTAAATGCAGGTGCGGGTGT
>JBEBVQ010000129.1:0-6723 GCA_040392625.1 Taibaiella soli
GAAACTGATAATCAGGAAATAAGCGATCATCGACCATCTCTGTGTTGAGCAGGATGAAGGTCTAAATAACGTTAAAGGTGAAACAGGTGCATTGAAGAGAATTATCCTCGGCGCCCTTTCACTGATCCTCGGTGCGCGGGCCGATACGTCCGTGCTGATCCGCAAATCCGAAAAATGTGTGGTTGAAGCTTTCTTCGATGTGGCCGGTAATGATCTTTTTCTTGGAGCCTTACGGGAAGCCGAGCTGGATGAAGAACCACAATGTATCATCCGCCGGGAGATCAGCAGCGCCGGCAAGTCACGCGCTTTTGTAAACGATACCCCGGTGACACTGGCGGTACTCAACCAGCTTACCTCCTTACTCGTTGATCTGCACCAGCAGTTCGACCAGCTTGATATCCGCAATGAGCAGTTTCAACTGGATGTGCTCGATGCAGTAGCGCAAAATACTGCATTACTGGCGGAATACCGGCAGCAATACCGGGCATACCGCGATGCGGAACAGCGGCTCGAAAATTATATGGCACGGCAGGCGCAGTTGCGACAGGAATCGGATTACAAGCAGTATCTGCTCGATGAATTGTTGCAGGCAAGTTTTGCCGCAAATGAGATCGAGGAGTCCGATCAGCAGTTGCGTACCATGACCCATGCGGAGCGCATCCGGGAAGTATTGCAGGCAAGTCGCTATGCGCTTGATGAGGGGGAAATGCCGCTTCTGGCCGAGTTGAAGCGCATCAGTCAACAGATCCAGGGCATTGCAGACCTGATGCCGGAAGTACAGCCGCTGGCCGACCGCATACTTTCTGCTCGTACAGAATTGCAGGATGTGGCAGATGAATTACAGCGATCCGAAGATAAAGTACTACTCGATCCGGAGCAGATGGAACGGCTGCGTGAACGTATAGATCTGGGTTATAAGCTGCTCAAAAAACACGATGCACCCGATACGGCGGGCTTACTATCTATACAGGCACAGCTTGAAGCAGACCTGCAGGAAACGAATGACCTGGATGAGCAGATACGGCAATGCCAGGAAATATACGAACGGCTGGATCGGGAGCTGCGTATAACAGCTGCGGACTTGTCTGCACGGAGAAAAGAGGCCGCTATGGGCTTTTCTGAAGCGGTATCCAACCTGCTGGCATCGGTGGATATGCCCGGTGCGCAATTTGCCGTATCGGTGGCGCCGGCAGCACAGCCGGATATTTCAGGTATGGATGAGGTGCAGTTCCTGCTCGATGCTAACCGGAGCGGTCAGTTGTTGCCGGTGTATAAGGCTGCATCGGGCGGGGAGATGAGCCGGATCATGCTGGCCATAAAATCGCTTACCGCTAAGGCTATGGACATGCCGGTGCTGATATTTGACGAAGTGGATACCGGTATCTCAGGCGAGGCGGCAAAGCAGGTAGGGGAGCTGCTGCGCGGCTTATCGCATTATCATCAAGTGATTTGCATTACACATCAGCCACAGGTAGCTGCAAAAGCAACGCGGCATTTTTATGTATATAAAGAGGCGGGTGATCATCAGCAGATACAAACCCAACTGCGGACACTCGCGCCGGAAGAGCGGATCAATGCCATTGCCCGTATGATCGGCGGCGACCAGCCGGGAGAAGCTGCTTTGCAGCATGCGCGGGAGTTAGTAGGTGTATCGTCAGGCAAATGAAATATGTCGGTGGATGAATAAAAGCCCGTTTGATTTTGCGCAATGTCTGCTATAATAAATTACATTTGCCTCATGTACGCCCATGTCCGTTCTGTATTGTATGTGCTGATTCTCATGCTGGTATGCCAGAGTAGTACCATGGCGCAAGAGGTATGGACGCTTGAGCGCTGCATCCATTACGCGCAGGATCATAATATTTCCATTCAGCAGCAGGCGCTCAATGAGCGGTTGTCGGCGCTGCTGCTGCAGCAAAGCCGGTATGCGCAGTTGCCCAATATCAATGCATCTACCGCCGGCGGTCGCAGCTTCGGACGCTCTGTTGATCCGACCACCAACCAGTTTGTCAGCGCCAGCTATAATTTTATGAGTGTCACCGGCAATGCGGATGTACTGCTGTTCGGCTGGTTCCAGAAGCGCCGGCAGATCAGCCAGAATAAGTTCAGCCTGGATGCAGCAAAGGCCGATCTCGACCAATTGCAGAATGATGTGTCACTGAATGTAGCCACCGGTTATTTGCGGGCATTGCTGGCGAAAGAGCAGATACGGATCAACGAAAAGCAGGTGGAATTGTCGCGCGCGCAGCTCCGGCAGACACGCTATTTTGAAGCGGCCGGGAGAGTGCCCGAACTGGATGTGGCTCAGCTCGAATCTCAGACTGCTACCGACAGCGCCAACCTGATTACAGCGATTGCCGAGTACAATGCATCCATCCTCGACCTGAAAGCTTTGCTGAACCTGGACTTTACCGAACCCTTTGATGTCGTATCCCCAGATGCGGAAGTAGCTGGCCTGCTGCCGGTTGCGTCCTTTGATCCGGAGGCAATCTATGAGGTGGCAGCCGGCAGATTCGGCTCGGTAAAGAGCGGAATGCTCCGCCTGGCATCCGCACAAAAAGCATATGCCGCAACCCGCAGCTCGCAATGGCCGCAACTTGGCCTGAGTATGCAGTCCGGCTCGACCTATGCCAGCACATTCAGTGAAGTAACAGGTCTTACTAATACCGGGGTGCAGCAGACAGGCTCTTATGTGGATGTAAACGGGAATTTTTACCCGGTCTATCAGCCTGTGATCGTACCGCAAACAGCCGCTATTCCGCTGATGCGGCAACTGGATAATAACTTCCGGCAAACCATTTCATTGAGCTTGGCCATCCCTTTGCTCAACGGCTGGCAGACCCGTTATAATATACGCAGGGCACAGATGGAGATCCAAAACCAGGAGCTTGGCCTCCGGCAAACAGAACTTACGCTGAAGCAGGATGTGTATAAGGCTTGCAATGATGCGATGAATTCTGTCCATAAATACAACGCCGCTATGCGTGCCGCAACCGCTGCACGACGGGCATTTGAATTTGCGCAAAAGCGGTATGATATGGGCCTGACGAATATGGTGGAATATCTGACCATCCAGAATAATCAGTACCGTGCAGATGCCAATCTTGCCGGCGCAAGATATGATCTGATCTTCAGGCTGAAGGTGATCGACTATTATCTCGGGAAAGACATTAAACTATAAACAACAACCATGGCTGAAGTTAAAGAAGTCCTATTGAACGCGGTGAAAAGTGCCGGTTCGGTAATACGCGAACATTTCCAGGGAACATTCCGGGTGGAGAGCAAGGAAGGTGTCAATAACTTGGTGACGGAAGTAGATAAGAAAGCGGAATCTACTATTATCGGTATTATCAGGGCATCATTCCCCGACCATGCTATCCTGAGCGAAGAAATTGGGCAGTTGAAAACAGATGCGTCTTATTTATGGGTGATCGACCCGATAGACGGCACCGTGAATTTTGTGCATGGCATACCGATCTGCTGTGTAAGCGTTGGCGTAATGCTCGAGGGGGAGCTGGTATTGGGCGCCGTTTATAACCCCGTGATGGAAGAGTTTTTTTTCGCAGAGAAAGGTAAGGGCGCCTGGCTGAATGACCGCCAGATCCGGGTATCGGAGAAAACCGATTTTAAAAAAGCCTGCCTGGTAACAGGCTTCCCTTATGAATGGCCTGCTACAGGCGAACATCCGGTACGTGTGTTTGAGCGTTTTATTCTGAAGAAGCTGCCGGTGCGAAGATTAGGATCGGCAGCGCTGGATCTATGCTGGGTAGCCTGCGGCCGGTTTGACGGATTCTGGGAATATAACCTCCAGGCCTGGGACGTGGCTGCAGGTATCCTGATCGTGCAGGAGGCCGGCGGGAATGTTACCAATTTCAAGAACGCAGCCAGCAGTATCTTTGATAAGGAAATACTCGCTACCAACGGCCATATCCATGAACCTATGCGGCAGCTTATATTGAATGAAATGTAGATGATGTGTAATAAATGATACAAGCTAATGAACAACCAGGAACGTACTGAAATTGCCTCACTGGGTGAGTTCGGATTGATCGACCACCTCACGCGGAATAATGAGATCACCCAGGCCGGCACTTTGCTGGGCACAGGCGACGATGCAGCGGTGATCGACCATTTCGGGAAGCAAACAGTTATATCAACGGATATGCTTGTCGAAGGGGTGCATTTTGACCTGATGTACACGCCGTTAAAGCATTTAGGTTACAAGGCCGTCGTGGTCAATCTTTCCGATATATGCGCCATGTATGCCACACCTACGCATATTACGGTCAGCATTGCCATATCCAACCGGTTCTCGGTAGAAGCGCTCGACGAACTTTACGAGGGGATATACGCAGCCTGCCGGGAATACCATGTTGACCTGGTGGGGGGGGATACGGCCAGTTCGCTCAAGGGGCTGGTGATCAGCGTGACGGCGATCGGAGCAATAAAGCCCGACCGTTTTGTGACGCGGAGCGGCGCTCAGAAAAATGATCTGATCTGTGTGTCCGGAGATTTGGGGGCTGCCTATCTCGGCCTGCAGCTCCTGGAGCGGGAAAAGAAGATATTCCTGGAAAATCCAGGCGTACAGCCGGATATGGAGAACCGGGCATATGTCATCGGGCGGATACTCAAACCCGAACCACGGACAGACATTATAACCTGGCTCGAAGAACAGCAGATCGTTCCTACTGCTATGATCGATGTGAGCGATGGCCTGAGTTCGGAATTGCTGCATATCTGTAAACAAAGCCAGGCGGGTTGTGTGGTGTATGAAGATAAAATACCGCTGCACGACGAAACCAAAGAGGTAGCGCTGAGCTTTCAGCTTGATCCGACAACCTGTGCGCTGAGCGGCGGAGAGGATTATGAGCTGCTGTTTACCATTCGCCAGGAGGATTACGAGCGGGTTGCTGCCGACAGCCGGATCAGCGTGATCGGTTATATCACAGACGCTGCCGAAGGCGCCCACTTGCTGACAAAAGGAGGGAATAAACATGCGCTGACCGCGCAGGGGTGGAACGCATTTAATTAGCTAATTGGGTAATTACCCAATTAGCTAATTAAATGCTGAATTTTGTAACCTCATTTTTTTTTGTATTTTGAGCCTCAATTTATACAATTCTATATGAAGTCCTGGAAATTGACCCTGATATCCATAGCCTCGTTTTTCGCTATCGGCAGTGTTGTTTTATATACAGGTTGTGTGCAGGATAGCTGTACGGACCTGCAATGCCAGAACGGCGGTTCGTGTGCAGATGGTTTCTGCCGCTGCCCTACCGGCTATGAAGGTACCGAATGCGAAAACAGTATCGCAGACCGTTTTGTAGGTACCTATACCGGCGCTACCCGGTGTGATGAATCACCCAGCATCCTGGATACGGTGGATATATATGTGGTTGAAGAACCGCTTACACTGGGCATTTCCCTGCGCTCCCAGCCTGGAACCGATCTGCGCGGCTTTGCCGATGGCAACCGCATCGTAATAGCTGACCGGGAAGAAGGGAACGAAGCCTGGTCGGCCAATGTCGTATTGCAGGACGGCCGTATCAGCCTGTATGTAGAGCATGTGCTTGATATAGCACAGCATCAGAAAACAGTTTGCAATTTTATCGGCTCCACCCCCAGGCCGGAGATAGAAGACGAAGAGGATAATTAGCTGAATCGGTAATTTAAACAGGCTCTTAGCTGATTGAATCGTAGCTTTGCCCCATGTCGCTTAATATTGCTTCCCTTACCAAGATATATGGAACACAGGTTGCCGTCAATAGTATTTCCTTTGAGCTGAAGAAAGGAGAGATTGTCGGTTTTCTGGGGCCGAATGGCGCCGGTAAATCTACTACTATGAAGATGATCACCGGCTATCTGCCGGCGACATCGGGTACGGCGCATGTATGCGGCTATGATGTGCAGCAGCAACCGATGGAGGTGCGCCGCCGTATCGGTTATCTTCCCGAGGCAAATCCCTTGTATTACGACATGTATGTGCGCGAGTATCTCTCGTTCACTGCCGGGATACATCAGTTAGGCAAGCAGTCTAAAGCGCGTATTGAAGATATGATCGGGCTGACGGGGCTTGGCAAGGAAGCGCATAAGAAAATTGGCGCTTTATCGAAAGGTTATAAGCAGCGTGTCGGGCTTGCCCAGGCGATCCTGCATGATCCCGAGGTGCTTATTCTCGACGAACCTACATCCGGGCTGGATCCTAACCAGATCGTGGAAGTCCGCGACCTGATTACCCGTATCGGCCGGGAAAAGACGGTATTGCTCTCCACTCATATCATGCAGGAAGTACAGGCGATGTGCAGCCGTGTGATCATCATCAACAACGGTAATGTCGTGGCCGACGATTCGATCGATCATCTTCGCCGGCGTGATGCCGAAGAAGGATCGCTTATCGTGCATTTCGAAGCTGCGATAGATACCGGTCTGCTTGATAAGCTGCCGGATGTGCTCCGCAGGGAGGCGCTGGGCGAAAACAAATGGAAATTGTACACCGCTCAGCCCGACCGTTTGCGTAAAAAGGTTATGCAGTGGGCGTTGGATCATGATATTAATATCCATTCCCTTCAGGAAGAATCGCAATCACTGGAGGAGGTATTCCGCAGACTGACACGCACCCCGTAGAGACGCGATTTATCGCGTCTCCAATCGCGGATGCGTACCATGGTTTGGAGACGCGATAAATCGCGTCTCTACGGGGTGTTCTGTTTTTCTTCCGCGCGT
>JBEBVQ010000130.1:0-6614 GCA_040392625.1 Taibaiella soli
GCACCAGCAGGCTGCGGTATCCCGGATCGCTGCCGCCATCGAGGGTCAGCATAGGGTATTCCATGCCATCCTGCGCGTCGGCCGCGATCATTTTCGGGTATGCATACATGCCGATGTTTTCAGAGAATGTCTGGATGATTTTGGCCACGTACTCCGCTGAATTTTGCCATCCTGAGGCATGTGGCTCCTGGGCAAGCCCCACACATTCGATCCCATTCCACCAGACGGTAGCAATACGGTAGGATGGGTCGCCGGTAAATGCAAAATCGTGCACATTATTTGCCTGGAAATGCCAGACTTTCCGTTCTCCTTTTTTATAAGGAATGATCTCACTGGGTGGTTCCCCCCAGGGCTTATCGGCGAAATTTTTCATGTCCAGTTTTGCCCGGAGCGTGTCGGGGAGCATCTCTGTACGGTTTACCAATTCGCCGGTAGCTTCTACAATGTAATTGGAGGGGAAATTGAGACGTACATCGTAAGAGCCGAAATTGGCATAGAATTCTTTATTCAGATGCTGGTCGGTATCCCAGCCCAGCTTGCGGTCATAGACACAGATCTTGGGGAACCACTGCACGCCGTTGTAATGCATGAACCCCCAGGCGGGGTAGAGCTTCATCCGCCGGCGTGTGCCTCCTATATCGTACCAGGTATCAAAGATCATGCTGAAGCTGGTTTTGCCACCTGGTATCAACGGAGCCGGCAGATATATTTTCATGACGGTGTTGTCGAGTTCTGCATATACAAGTTGTCCATCGGCTCTGATGCTGTCCACTTCTGTACCAAGCCCGGCAGCTTCCCGCTGACCGAGCCAGGCTTTCGTGTGGTTGGCTTTTTCCAACGCCCGCAGATGGGAGCCTTTTACAAATGCATTCTGGAACAGGTGAAAGTACACATAGTGCAGGGTGTCCGGCGAATTGTTCCAGTAATCCAGTGTAAGACGTCCGTTAATGACATGCAGATCTTCGTCTATGTAGGCATCAATATCATAATGCACATCCTGCTGCCAGTAGCCGGGCTCAGGCAACCGGTTTTGCCAGTACAGGGGATTATTGACATTGCGGTAGGCATTGTCAGTAATTTGTCCCCATGCGGATAGGGAAATGGTCAGGAATAATGCTGTAAAAACGTTTGATCTCATGTCTGTTGTACGGTTGCCGTCAATAAAGGGATGAATATACGAAATGAATCGTATTACGTAGAGACGCGATAAATCGCGTGTCCTGTATCGTGCGGAGACGCGATGAATCGCGTCTCTACTCCACATCCGCCGGGCTACGGACACTGATCTGCCGGGTATTGCCAAACTGACCCACGATCCCGGTGATATTCACCTCGCCGGGCGGTACGGGCTGCTGGGCAAAACTGGCCCCGGATGTGGTGTACATTTTTAATCTGCCTGAAATATCAGATGCATCGGTAATGGCTTTGTTGCCGGCAAATACGCCCTCAGATATGGTAGCGCCCATAATACGCACCAGTGTCGATTGATACTGTGTAAAATGCTCACTGTTGATGATGGCAACGGAATAGGTTTCCGGTATGATTTTCCGTCCCGTGGCAACACGTTCTGCTCTGTTTGTACGGAATGAACTTCCGCTCACTTGCAGCAGGCCGTTGTAGTAGCTTAATTGCGCGCCGCTGATGTCCACCACTACCGAATCGCCTGTGTCGAACGTATGTGCACCGGAGAAGCGTACGACAATACCCCGGTTGCCTTCCTGTATGATCATATTCCGTGCATCGGTATTCTTATAACGGCGATCAGAAATGACCACGCCGCTTATCTGATAATTGTCGAGCGCTACCGTACCAGTCGGGTTGGCCATATTCCGGATACTGTCAATAGTGATAAGCGTAATGACCGGCGCTGCGCCTGCATGACACCGCGGATCATGAAAGCGTACATCATTCGGGCTTCGTATGACAAGCTGGGGTGTCCTGGCACCGCTCACGGCACTGGTGTAAACAGTATAGATGCCTGTAATCTCGCCTCTTCCTGCCGGTAAAAGCTCACCGGCAAAGCTGGCGTAGTTGCTGCTCCGGATGGCAATCTTACTACCGGCACAAGTGCTGATCTCTCGGTTGGTGGTCGCATTGGGCTGTGTATAGGCAATGCCTGTGTCTGCAAATTCCGCTTCTGTGATCGTGATCAGCCGGTTGTACAACGAAGGGTCGGCGTCTGCAATCTGTGTGAGTGAATAAGGAGCCCCTTCTATCTGATGGCCGGTGCTGCCTTTCACAAGGTGGTCCTGGATGCGCACGGTGGGTATCCCCACAAGGGAAAGCTGGGGCGTTGGCGTATAGCCAATCACGGGAAGGCCGCCATCATATCCCAGGTACAACCCTTTACAATTGATATATACCCTTCGTCCTTCGGGATAATCATTATACAAATTGTATGCGTCCAGTAATACGGCGATTGCAGCGGTGGAATCTTCGATCACGATTCGTTTATAGAAATTTCCGGTTCGGTCATCGGCGGTTACAATGCCTGCTATGGTAATGTCTTCCGTGATCAATGTCGTATCGCCGCCGGTCTTGAAATCGTAAAAATCGTTTACCGCTTTCAGTTCAGCAATTGTATGTGTAACCGGTAATTCCGGGTCGTAATGCCGCAGATCCGGCGGGGTATCGGGTTTCAGTTTTACGCAGGATGAGAGCTGGGCGGCCAGTATGGCTGTTGTAAAGAATAATATGGTGTAGTGCATGTTTTGATGTGTTTAATGTGTTTAATGTGTTTAATGTGAGAAATGTGTTGGATGTGGGTTAATATTTCAGGCTGATGTTGATGAAGTAATTAATGCCGTATCCGTAGAAATATTTCACGGGAAATTTCTCCGGGTCTTTTTCAGCAAAGTCGAACCGCAATTGCTCAAATCCCCCGGTTTGGATGGAGGTATTGTTGAGCAGGTTGTTGACGCCGATATTCAGGTACAGGAATGTATTGCGCGGCAGCCGTTTCATAAACCGCGACAGCAGGAATGATTTCCCGAAAAAAAGATTGATGGTATAAAATACCGGTAATTGTTCCTGCGCCAGGATGCTATGGTACGATTCTGACAGCGGATCTATCAGTCCGGTTGCTTCGGCTGTCCGCCGGTCAGGATTGACGGATACATAGTTCCGGTCGAAGTAATTGCCATTGATATTGGCATACCAGTATTTTTTGGACCGGTAGTTGAATCCCAGTGAATAGGCGTTTTTTGGCCCTGCAGCCAGGTCATGGTTTCTTATATACACAGATCGTGATCGTGGAACGGTAGTGGTATCATTATCTCGGTAAATGCTCACGGAAGGGTTGTTGGTATAGAAAGACCGGCCGAGCGCGGCAACGCCGACGATTGATAACGTACTGTGGAGGCTTGCCTCCAGGGCCAGTTCCAACCCTGCAAAGCGCATTCCGGCATCCTGTATCAGATAGTTTACAAATGTCCGGAATGCCGGATCATCGTTATAGAATCTCTTTATTTCAGTGATGCCGGTCATATCTGTCAGGTAGCCAACGAGCCGGGCTTTCTGATGGGGCGCTTTCAGCAGGTAGCCTCCTTCCAGGCTGTTGTACGACTGGGCGACAGGCTTTCTCACGGTCTGGTTGCGGGTGCGTATGGATATATAGGTATGGTCTGATGCCGGGGCTTCGGTACCTGCCGCTCCGTTCAGGAAAATATAATTGCGTCCGCTGATCTTCCAGGTAATACCTCCTTTGATACCATAGGTTGTAAATGATTGCGGATCCGCTTTGCCATAGGAATCTTCGGGAAACAAACCACTGCGAAACAGCCCTTCCCGGCTGAAATGCTGCCAACTGCCTTTGGCGGCAAGAAAGATGTCCAGCCGGTTCAGGGTCAGGATGCCCTGCAGCCAGGAAAGGTATTGGTGTTGCCGGAGGAAATAATGATAGTTATACTTGTCACCTTCGCGGATCAGCCGGTCGGGCGTATTCAGATCGTACTGGTTGTATTGGGCATTGGGTACGTGCTGCTGATCGGCAAACTGGTTCAGGTTCAGGTAAAAATCCCCGCCCAGCAGATCCTGTAGTTCTTTATAGTATTCCATTTGTTGTATGATTGCCGACACTCCACCCTGTAAAGCGAATCGTTCACTGATCATTTGCTCCAGCCGGGTGTTAAAACTGTATTTGCGGAGATCTTCTACATCGTTTCCGATAACATATACGGAGCGCTTTCCCGTTACGTTGTTCCCGGTGATGCCGTTTACATCTGTGATGGTTTCCGTATTGGTATAGTTCACCTCGTACAGGCGGTTCCAGTTGATCTGGGCATACTCCTCGGGTTCAGTGTTCCATTTTTGAATGATGTCGTTCGCCGCGTCAGGATCATTATTCCTGGTTTGCCAGCTTGGGAGATATCGATAGTAATCCGGTCGCGGGTCTTTGGCCTGATACCAGTCGAGCGCGCTGTTGGTATTTTTACCGAATTGATATCCCAGCGAAGTGTGTATCTGGAATCCTTTATTCCCTGCGTAGCGGTGACGGAACAGGAATATCGGCTGAAAGCTTTCCGATATTTTTGCGTTTCGCTTCGATCCGTTTTGATAACCCCAGTTTGGGTTGTAAAAGTTGGATCCTGCAAGTTCATATGCCTCTTTAGTCGCCGGCGCCGATTTTCCCCTGCGTGCCGGCGCGGCAATTCCTGTGAGATCCAGGCTGTGTCGCCCTGCCTGCCGGGAAAGGCTGCCGAATGCTCCATATCCATCGTAGAACGTCCCTGGTATATAACCTTCCTTAGCCCATCTTCGTGAAAAGGAGAGCGCATAGGCCCAACCGTTTGCCAGCAGCCCGCTGTTGTGCGTCAGCATCAGCCGATGGCGGTACTGGCGGTTTGAGAGCGAGTAGGTGAGCCGCGTTTGTTTTTGCATCGCTGCGGCTGATACATCAAATGAGGTGGCGCCGTTCATGCCGCCATATGCATCATCGGAGGGCGCCAGTCCGTATGTGTTGTTCCGTGCGCGGAACATGTCGTTCAGCCCGCCCCATTGGCTCCAGTATGCTGCGCCGGTGCGGAGGTCGTTCATCGGGATCCCGTTGATCAGCACCTGCTGCTGGTTCCTGCCGTAACCACGTGGCTGGAAACGGTACTGACCGAATACAAAGGCTGCCGTATTGAGGAATGGATCACGTGAAGCAGTAAGCACACTGCTGATCACATGCAGGTTGATCCCGTCTTCTTCATTGCCCGATTCTGCATCTTCCAGTTCGATGACGGGTATCGGGGCTGTCCCGGTCTGCAGCGCTTCTGTTGTGTCTGTCTGTGTCCATATTTCCTCTTGTGTTTTTATGCTGGCGGTATCCTGCGTGTAAGCCACGATGCTGCCGGAAAGCAGGCAGATGAATAAGTATAGTGTTTTCTTGTACATGATAAATGATATTTGTGATGTTTTTTAAATGTTTATATTGTTTAAATAGACTACACATAATTAACTCTAAATTAATTAATTGTACGTAATTTTACAAAATATCGATAATATTTTCAAACGAGTAGAGACGCGATTTATCGCGTCTCCTGTTTCGTGCAAAGACGCGATAAATCGCGTCTCTACGATCCGGATCACACTAATTTTTAAATAACAAAACATGAAACCATTTATTTTATCCACTTGCCTGCTTTTGATGATAATCCAACAGGCATCCGCACAGCCAAAGCGTTATGAAACACTCGCTGTCTGCTTCTATAATTTTGAAAACCTGTTTGATCCTTATGACGACCCCCGGAATTGGGGGGATAATGATTTTACACCGACGGGTACATATAAATATACGGAGGAGGTGTACCGGCAGAAGCTGTACAACCTTTCGTTTGTGATAAACCAGATCGCTACTACATTAACCCCTGACGGCGCGGCGCTGATCGGTACGGCAGAGATAGAAAATTCCCGCGTTCTTGCCGACCTGGTTGCACAGCCGCTGATACAGAAGCGGGATTACCGGTTTGTCCATTTCGATGGGCCGGATCATCGCGGTATTGATGTGGCCTTATTGTACCAGGCGCGTTATTTTACACCGCTGTCGTCACGACCGTTGCCGGTGGATATCAGCCGTACCGGTGAAAAGGGCGGCAAGACACGCGATATTCTCTACGTAAAAGGCATACTGGCCGGAGATACCGTACATGTATTGGTAAATCACTGGCCGTCACGGCGGGGCGGGGAGGCCGCATCGGCGCCCTTGCGGGCGATCGCTGCCAGTATTGCAAGGAGATTTATTGATTCTCTGATACATCAGGATCCGGACGCCCGCGTGATCCTGATGGGCGATCTGAACGATGACCCGATAAGCCCCAGTGTGGTAAAGGTATTGGGCGCCACAGGTGACAAAGCTGCGCTTACCGCAACGGGTCTGTATAACCCCTGGATGCAGTTTTACAGGAAGGGCATCGGCACATTGGGCTACAATGATAGCTGGAATCTGTTTGACCAGCTCATCATCAGCGGGAACTGGTTACACCGGGATGATACATGCTGGCAGTATTATAAAGCAGAAGTTTTTAACCGTCCCTTTCTGAGAAGCCGCTCCGGGCGATACAAAGGATACCCGCACCGCTCCTTTCAGGGAGGCCGTTGGGCCAACGGCTACAGCGATCATTTCCCGGCAGTGA
>JBEBVQ010000131.1:0-6576 GCA_040392625.1 Taibaiella soli
CAGCATATTGTCGATCAGCCTCACCGGGCCTATCTTTGCGGCAATCAGCACGATCATAGGCACATTGTGATCAAAATCGGTAAGCAGGTGCAGCGTACGGGCGTCGGCAAGGGCAATATATTCAGGCTCCATACCTTTTGCCTGCATCAGTTCCGTGCATTCTTTTTGTAAGACGCCGAACGATGTAGCTCTTTGCTTGGTTTGCACCGATACCAGGCATTGGTATATGATGCCGGCAATTGCGCGTTGCGGTTCGGTAAGCCGGCGGTTGCGGGAGCTCATCGCCAGGCCATCCGCTTCCCTGACCGTAGGGCAGATGTTTATCCTGATGTCTTCCGATTTACCCGTTTGTTGGAGCAGCTCCCGGATCACCATGCATTGCTGGTAATCTTTACCACCCATGTAGAGTATATCGGGCTGCACAATATTCAGCAGACGATGGACCACCTGTGCTACGCCTTTGAAATGTCCCGGCCGGTGCAAGCCTTCCAGGATCGTTTCCAGGTAACCGAAATCGAACGACTCCGAAATCGTCCCTTCGGGGTAAATTTCATCTGTATCCGGCATAAAGACCACATCGCAGCCGGCATCGGCAAGGAGCGCCAGATCGGGGCCGGGAGTGACAGGATAAGCGTTGAAATCCGCTTTGTCGTTGAACTGGGAAGGGTTAACAAATATGCTGCATAAGGTATAGGCGCCGTCGGACAGCGCCTTTGTTATGAGCGACTTGTGCCCTTCGTGCAATGCGCCCATTGTCGGGATAAATGCCAGTTGTTTCCCCGCCTGCGGATGGCTGCTGAGCCATGCTTGTAAGTCCGTTATTTTTTTGAATAAAACCATGCAAATGAAGGCTAAAGGTGCAAAGTAACGTTTCGCAATTAATATTTTCGTAATTTTGCAGACCAATTTCCCGGAATTTTTAGATTCCCCCATTGTTTAACAAAAATCAAGCACATGTCTGTAGATGCCAAAAAACGTGTTTTAATCATCGCCAACGAGCTTTCTCCCTATATTGAGCTTACTGATTTTGCGCAGATATTAAATAAGCTGGCTATCAGTACATTCGATGCGGGACTGGAGATCCGTGTGATCATGCCACGCTTTGGTACCATCAACGAAAGAAGGCACCGACTGCACGAAGTGGTACGCCTTTCGGGTATAAATATCATTATCGATAAAGACGATTACCCGTTGATCATCAAAGTGGCTTCATTGCCTAATGCACGTTTGCAGGTGTATTTTATGGATAATGATGATTATTTCAAGCGGAAATATGCATTCCGGGACGATGAAGATCAGTTCTTTCCGGATAATGCCGAACGGATGATCTTCTTCTGCAAAAGCGCCCTGGAAACGGTTAAAAAATTCGGATGGCCGCCGCACGTTATTCATTGCCACGGCTGGATGACTTCGTTGGTGCCGCTGTATCTGAAAACAGCTTATAAAAAGGAGCCGGTGTTCAGCTATGCAAAAACCATTTTTACAGTACAGGAGGATCAGTTTAAAGAAAAGCTGAGTGATAATTTTGTGAAGAAGGCCCTGATCAGTACCGATATCAAGGAAAAAGACTTTGAATTATATAAAGAAGGAACAAACGAAGCGCTCACGCTGGGAGCAGCCAAAAATGCCGATGTTGTGATTTTCGGATCGGAAAAAACCGGGAAGAAAGTCGCTGCAGAGATAAAGCCCAGCAGGTACAAGAAAGTGGTTAAATATGACGAAAGTTGGAATGAGGACGTCACACCGCTGCTTGACCTTTACAAAAGCTTAACGGAGTCTTAGCGTATCTTTTATCATTTTTGCGAAAACAGACAGAACTTGAAGCAACATATCGGAAATGCAACAGCCATTTTGATTGTATTCATGACGGCTATGTATGGCTGTAAGGAAAGTACCGTTATCAATTCCAACCTGCTTTCCTCTGCCGACAATATCAACACAGTTACGTTTCCGGATACCCTGTCTGTCATTACCCGCACGGTCTATGACGATTCTGTTGTGACGAGCTATAACGTCTCACCGGTGTATGCCGGCCTGGGCACGGTCAACGATCCCTATTTCGGCCGTACAAGCGCCGGTATGGCGCTTCAGGTCGTTCCTCCGTCAACCTCGTACAGCTTTGGCAGTGTGCCGGATTCTGCCGTGCTAATATTGCCTTACAGCAGCTTTAGCTGGGGAGATACTACTGCGGGGAATGCACCGCAGCAATTTACGGTGTACCGTTTACAGGATGGTATGTCGCTTGATGCAGATTATTACTCCACGCACCGCTTCAATATAGACCGCAGCAATCCGGTCGGGTCGGCTGCAGGAATAACGGTCAGTGAGCTAAAGTCCGGAGACGTCCCCCATCTGCGTATCAAGCTGTCCGATCAGTTTATCCGCCTGCTCAACGATAATGTAAGCAGCTTTTCTTCGAATTCCGACTTTTTGTCCTTCTTCAAAGGGCTGTACATAGAGCCGGATACGAACAGCGCTACCGCGAATGCAATACATTACTTCAGGCTCGATGGTACGAGTAATTTCAATACTGCCGGCATCCTGTTTTATTCGGCAGATACGGTACGGGCAGCTTTCAGCTTCAGTACATCATCCTGTGCGCATTATACATGGCTGAGCCGTCGCTATACGCCCCGGGTGCTTGATTATTTTAATGCTACAGCGAGTGCAGATACAATCCTGCTGCAGAATGAGCCGGGCGCTGCGCTGGATATTGTGATCCCTGATATACAGTCGATCCCGAATGCCCTGATCAACAAAGCCCGGCTGGAGATATCCCTGCTGCAGGATCCGCAGAGCGCGACCTTTACACCACCCGCCCGTATCTATCCCATCGGTATCGATGCAGGCGGTGCAAGCTATAATATTGCAGACCGGCTTCCGCTCAACAGTGCGGCTCCGCTTGATTTTATTGACGGAAGAGGCCGTCCGGTTGTTTCTGCTACCGGCTCACGGATGGTATATACCATTAACTTTCCCCGTGAACTGCAGCAGGCAATATTGCAGGGCAAAAATGAGCTGCGCCTCCGCATTAACGGTACGCAGACCTTCCCCGGTGCATACCGCATGATTGCAGGAGGGCGGAATTTCCCTGATCCGGATTACCGGCTCAAACTGACTATTGTTTATTCCAAATTAAATTAACTATACATGTGTGGTATTGTTGCTTACATCGGCAAGAAAGAAGCATTCCCTATTTTGATAAACGGATTGCGGCGGCTGGAGTATCGCGGATATGACAGTGCGGGCGTTGCTTTGCTGAACAGCGACCTGCATGTGTACAAAAAGGCAGGAAAAGTAGCGGATCTGGAAGCATTTACCAAAGATAAAGAGGTTCGGTCAACGATCGGTATCGGCCATACGCGCTGGGCTACCCATGGCGTACCCAACGACAGCAATGCGCATCCGCATCTCTCGCAATCCGGTGATCTGGTGATCATCCACAATGGTATCATTGAGAATTACGACGTCCTGAAAACTGAACTGATAAAAAGAGGTTATACGTTCCATTCGGATACCGATACGGAAGTGCTGGTAAACCTGGTAGAAGAGATCAGGAAGCAGGATGATATGCCACTTGAAGATGCCGTCCGGATTGCGCTCAATGAAGTAGTGGGGGCTTATGCGATCGTAGTGATGGACAAACGCAACCCGGATATGCTTATTGCCGCCCGGAAAGGCAGCCCGCTGGTGATCGGCGTGGGTGCGGATGAGTTCTTTGTCGCGTCAGACGCTTCTCCGATCATCGAATACACCAATAATGTGGTGTACCTGGATGACGAAGAGTATGCGGTGGTGACAAGAGACGGGCAGTTTACGATCAAGACCTTGGGGAATATCGAAAAATCCCACGCGATCCAGACGCTGGAAATGAGCCTTGAAATGATTGAAAAAGGTGGTTTTGATCATTTCATGCTGAAAGAAATTTATGAACAGCCCAAAGCTGTTGCCGATGCCATGCGCGGCAGGATGAGCGCCCAGGAAGGCTGGATCAAGATGGGCGGGATGAATGAATTTGCCCCGCGCATCCATAAGGCCGAGCGCTTTATTATATCTGCGTGCGGCACTTCTTACTATTCCGGTTTGATCGGGGAATACCTGATCGAAGAGCTGGCACGTATCCCTGTAGAAGTGGAATATGCATCCGAGTTCCGGTACCGCAACCCGATCATCAAAGAATCGGATGTGGTGATCGCTATTTCGCAGTCGGGCGAGACCGCCGATACACTGGCGGCGATACAACTGGCGAAAGAAAGGCAGGCGCTGATTTACGGTATTGTCAATGTGATCGGATCATCTATTGCACGGATGTCGCATGCGGGGTCTTATGTACATGCCGGGCCGGAGATCGGTGTGGCTTCTACCAAGGCATTCTCTGCCCAGATCACGATCCTGACGCTGATCGCCCTGCAGCTTGCGCAGGAAAAGGGCACCATATCGCTTTCGCGGCTGCGCCAGATCCTGTACGAGCTGGAGCAGATACCGGCGAAAATGGAAGAAACCCTGAAGCTGGACGCACAGATAAAAGAGATCGCAGCAATCTACAAGGATGCTGCCAATTTCCTGTATCTCGGTCGCGGACTGAACTATCCGGTAGCTATGGAAGGGGCGCTCAAGCTGAAGGAAATATCCTATATCCACGCCGAAGGATACCCGGCAGCAGAAATGAAGCATGGCCCTATTGCCCTGATTGACGAGGATATGCCGGTCGTATTCCTGGCCACCAACAAGAGCGCTTACGAAAAGATCGTTTCCAATATCCAGGAAGTACGGGCGCGGAAAGGCCGCATTATTGCCGTAGTAAATACCGGTGATACTCAGATCCGGGGACTGGCGGACCATGTGATCGAGGTGCCGCAGACTGAAGAACTGCTCTCTCCCCTGATCACGGTGCTGCCGCTGCAACTGCTGGCTTACCATATTGCGATCATGAGAGGGGCAAATGTGGATCAGCCGCGTAACCTGGCAAAATCTGTGACGGTGGAATGATACGGTTTGTTTGATTAGCTAATGTGATAATTAGCCGATGTGCTAATGATCCCTCGCGACAGATATTGGCTAGGCTGATTAGCTAATTAAATAGATCCATTTTTTGTGCAATGGAATAATTATAATAATATATTTTTTGTAATGTCTGAATCTAAACCATCATTGTTGTCCAGTTTGTTTGGGATGAAATGCCCTAACTGTCGCAAGGGGCAGATGTTCACCAACAAAAGCATGTTCCCGCTCAATAAAATGCTGGATATGCCGGAGCGGTGCGCTGTATGTGGCCAGAAAATGGAGCTTGAAGTGGGATTCTATTATGGCACCGGGTATGTCAGCTACGGGATTACCGTGGCTATTCTCGGTATATTGTTTGTTTTGTACGCGCTGATCTTTGGGCTTTCTTACAAAGATAACAGTATCTTTTATGCTCTGGGCAGTTCGGTGACCATCGTGCTCCTGATGCAGCCCTGGCTGATGCGTATCTCCCGCGTTCTTTACCTGTATGGCTTTGTAAAATACGGCAAAGGCGCTACTATGAAGTCGGAGGAATAAGCTTTTATCGTTTTTATATGGCGTGCGCTTTTCCGCTTTCCATATAATTCGTACTTTTGCACGCAAAATACCCCTTTTATCAAATTTTAATATGTCAGGTCAGCTTAAAGAGGTTCGTATCCGGATAAAGTCAGTGACATCCACGCAGCAGATCACAAAGGCGATGAAAATGGTGAGCGCTGCCAAACTCCGCCGTGCCCAGGATGCCATTCTGCAAATGCGCCCTTATGCACAGAAACTGCAGGAAATGCTCAGCAATATCGTCAGCAGCGTGTCTTCGGAGATGGATCTGCCGCTGGCTGCCGAACGGCCGGCAGAGCGTATCTTACTGATACCTATCACCAGCGACCGCGGTCTTTGCGGCGCCTATAATGCCAATATTATCAAGCTGACCCGCCAGGCGATCCACGAACGCTATGCAGCGCAGCATGGTCGGGGGCATGTTACCCTGCTGCCGGTTGGTAAAAAAGGGTATGATTATTTTCTCCGTTATGGTTATAATGTAGTAGATAATTACCGGGATCTGTTTGCTGATCTCAACTTCGACAATGTCCGCGAGGTAGCTATCTATGCACAGCAGGCATTCCTCAATAAGGAATATGACCGTGTTGAAATTATCTACAGCCAGTTCCGCAATGCTGCCACGCAGGTTTTTGTGGCGGAACCTTATCTGCCGATACCCAAAGTGGAAAATACGGACGGTAACAAGAATAATGATTTCATTTTCGAGCCTTCAAAAGAAACACTGGTGCAGGAGCTGATGCCTAAAATATTGAATACCCAGGTGTTCAAGGCAGTGTTGGATGCCAATGCTTCGGAGCATGGCGCCCGCATGACCGCTATGGATAAGGCCAGCGAAAATGCAAACGAATTATTACGCAGTCTGAAGATCAGCTATAACCGCGCCCGTCAGGCTGCGATCACCACCGAGCTTACGGAGATCGTGAGCGGCGCCGCAGCGCTACAGGGTGGGTAACCAGCTTTTGTTTAACTTATACAGAGAATGCCGCATAATAATCTATGCGGCATTTTTTT
>JBEBVQ010000132.1:0-6576 GCA_040392625.1 Taibaiella soli
AGTGCGGCGAATTTTTCAAAATCGGGGATATTGAACCCGGGGTTGCCGATCGTCTCCAGAAAGATCGCCTTGGTGTTTTCATCTATCAGCTTCTCGAAGCTTTCGGGCGCATCCACGTCAGCAAAACGTACTTCAATACCGAGACGTTTAAAGGATACTTTAAACTGGTTGTAGGTACCACCGTACAGATTTGATGAGGTAACAAAATTCTCACCGGAATTGAGGATGTTGGTAATGGCGAGGAACTGCGCAGCCTGGCCGGAAGACGTTGCCAATCCTGCCACCCCACCCTCAAGCGCCGCTACCCGCTTCTCGAAAACATCGGTGGTGGGATTCATGATGCGGGTATAGATGTTGCCGAATTCCTTTAACGCAAAAAGGTTGGCGCCATGCTCGGAACTGTTGAACACAAAGGAAGTGGTCTGATAGATCGGCACTGCACGTGCGCCTGTGGCGGGATCGGCCTCCTGGCCGGCATGGACTTGTAATGTTTCGAATTTCAGGTTTTGAGTTGACATGTGTAATTGATTTATGATTGTGAGAGAATAAATGATCGGAAATGACAGGCGCATACAAACACACATACGTTTATCCCTTCCTGCAGAAAGGATCATGCATCAGTCAGGCTTGGAAAAAAGAAATGGCTTTGTCCTTGCCTTAATTAGCAACAACAACAGCAACAACACGCAGCAGTAGCTGCAGCGGAAGTAAAAAAGGAAATTGCTCCTGAAGAAGGAGTCTGTAACAACGAGATGATGTTGGTTTCTGTCATGTCAGAAAAGTTATTATAGTTTCCCGGCATTCTCCGGGACAGGAATTGGCACCTTCTGATTTTCAGGGTTGCCAGCGGGTCTGTGAGCCTGTCTCTAACCGCTTCTTTATAAAAAATAAATCTGCAGACACAGTATTCACCTGCAGAATGCTGCAAAGATAACTTCATTACAATTAATTCCAAATAAAAACAGTAGGGGCAACTCTCACGGTTGCCCTCCTTCGCGGTATCTGTTTTATTTGGGCGGGGGTGAACCCCGCCCCTGCATCTTGCATTCCCCCTTATTCCTCATCCCTCATCTCCGGCAGCCCCTCATAATATTCCCGGAGCAGAAACCGGTAAGTCAGTGGATTATGATGATAATAAGGCCCCTGCTCCGAGAGCTTCCGGAAATAATTCCGGTAAGCATCATTCACGATCAGGGAGACGGGCACACCCGTCCGCACAAAATAAGTCGTATTCACCTGCTCCGGTATGGCAAGGCCCGGCATCATATCCGTGATAAACTTCCCGGTATAACCGCCCAGGTACTTCTGATAAGCAAGAGAAGATCGTACCGCTCCCTTTTGCATCTTGTTGAATGCCCGTTTAACAACCATACGCTCGAAAAAAGGAAGCCGGCCTATTCTCTTTTGCATCATGACCACGGGGCTGGGTTGATTGATGTCCACCTCGGGCTGCTGCGTGGTAAAAGGCATTTCAGGGACGGGATCCGCCGAGTTAACCACAGAATATGCCCATCCTTCTCTCATGATATGCTCGTAGTCGTAGGCAAAATACATATTACACATCTTGGGGGCAGCGCTGGCGTACGTCTTCACCCGGATGCCCGGGTAAACGCCGTCGCGTTCAAGATAATATAGCCATGAGCTGACGTAATAGCACAGCGCCCCTCCCTGGCTGTGGCCCGCTACCAGGAAGTTCCGGTAGCCCCGGGCGTAGAGCGAATCAGTCCTCATCCGCATCTCCCGCGACAGGTAGGCAAAACCGATCAGGAAGCCCGTATGCACCGCGGCACGGTCCAGATCCGCAAGATGATACGACACCGTATCAGAAGGCCCCAGCACTACCCTGCCCTTTGCCGGCGACATCGCACAAAGGAAGTCGGCAAGCAGCGACCGGGGATCGGCAGTAGTGCCCCGCAGCAGGATCACCACCGTGGAATCTGCACGTACCCATAGCATCCAGGCATTATCAAGCCCCAGACTGGCGGAACGATAATCAGGCCGGTATCCCGGTGCCAGATCGTGAAAGTCGGCCTGGCCTGTAGTATCCAGGAATGCCGTATTAAGCTGCAGCAGCTCATCGCATTCCGCAGCATCAAAGCCCGGTCCGAAAGAATGACTTACTGCCTGGCCAGCCGAAAAGAAAGCATGGAAAACGAACAGCGCCGGTAACAGAAACATCCGTATCATAAGAATCTCTTTGCCTGTGTGGAATGCTAACAAAAATACGGATTTCAATCAGCGTTTTTACAGTAACATTTCATGCCGTCCGGCTTTGGAAACAGTTGCGTTAAAGAATAAAAAAGGGGTAAATTACCACATGCCATTTATACCATAGGACACTCTACACACACCATCGATGACTTCATGCGGTATCTCCCCAACCTCACACAAGCTTCCTGAAACGCTCGTAATACGCCCGTTCCAGCATCTCCTGCTGTGACGGGTCTGCAATGCTGATCAGCAAACGGGCGCGTTGCTCCAGATTTTTACCGTAGAGATTTACCTCGCCGTGCTCCGTCACTACATGATGCACATGCCCCCGGGTGGTCACCACACCGGCGCCCTGCTTCAGGAAAGGTACGATACGCGATATCCCCTTGCGGGTAACGGAAGGTAGCGCTATGATCGGCTTACCGCCTTCAGAGAGCGATGCGCCCCGCATGAAATCCATCTGTCCGCCGATGCCCGAAAACTGGTAAGGCCCCATAGAGTCGGCACATACCTGCCCGGTCAGGTCGATCTCAATAGCGCTGTTGATCGCCACTACTTTCGGATTTTGCCGGATCACAGAGGCGTCATTGACAAAAGAGACATCAATAAACGACACGTTGGTGTTGTCGTCCACAAAATCGTACAGCTTGTGCGTCCCCAATACGAATGTAGTGATGATCTTCCCCTGTCTGATCTTCTTATGCTCATTCGTAATGACGCCGCTTTCCACCAGCGGCACTACCCCATCCGAGAACATCTCTGTATGGACGCCAAGCCCCTTATGGTTGTTCAGGAATTTGAGCACCGCGTCCGGTATCGCTCCGATGCCCATCTGCAATGTGGAGCCGTCCTCGATAAGTTCCGCTACCCGCCGGCCTATTGCTATCGCCCGTTCATCTATTTTCGAACTGTAGTCCACCTCCGGCAGATCCGCCTCTTCCCATATCATAGCAGCGAAGCGGGTGTAATGCACCTGTGTATCACCATATGTGCGCGGCATCCTCGGGTTTACGTGCGCGATCAGGCAGGGAGCATTGCGGCTCGCGCTGAGCGCGGCATCTATGGATGTACCCAGGGTGCAATAGCCATGTTTATCCGGCGGAGACACCTGCAGGATGGCGGCGTCCAGCGGCAATATCTTTTTATCAAATAAACGGGGAATTTCACTCAGAAAGACCGGCACATAATCACCTGAATCCGTATTTACCCATTCGCGGACATTAGCCGAAACGAATAAAGAATTCAGGCGGAAGCTGCTGCGCACCTCGGGGGTGTTCCATTTCAGGTCGCCGATCGTGCTGATCGCCACCAGCTCCACATCTTTCAGTTCACCGGCTCTTTTAAGCAGTGTATTCGTCAGCTTCAGCGGCGTAGCGGCGCTGCCATGTATAAACACCCGGCTGCCGGAACGGATCAGCAATACAGCCTCTTCTGCCGTTACGTATTCAGGTTTCCCGTTCATTGGGGTTCAAAATTATTAATCAGGCAAATTATGCAGGATTGTCCGTATGGGTCAAAAATGATTGTACTACATTCAATAATTCATCGGATGCGGTATTCAGGTCGTCATTGACAATGATTTTATCGAAGTTATTAGCAAAGCTCAGTTCGAAACCCGCTTTGCTGATCCGCTCTTCGAGCGATTGCGGGGTTTCGCTGCCGCGTTTGAGCAGGCGTTGTTTCAAGACCTCCGGGGAGGGCGCCTGGATAAATATCGACAGCGCCGAATCGGGGTATTGCTTCTGGATGGTCAGTGCGCCTTTCACATCGATATCCACCAGCGGCGCCTGACCGGCATGCCAGATGCGGCTGAGTTCGGAACGTAAAGTGCCGTAATATTTACCTGCGTACACCATCTCCCATTCGGCGAACGCATCGGCGTCGATCAGCTCTTTGAATTCCTCTTCATTGAAAAAATAGTAATCGCGGCCGTGCTCTTCTCCCGCGCGCGGCGGTCGTGTACATGCCGAGACCGAGAACGCCAGGTCGGGGCATGCCGCAAGGAGGCGATTGACCAGTGTGGTTTTGCCCGATCCCGAAGGGGCCGTGATGATGATGATCTTTCCGTGTGCCAACGGTTAGCGGCTGTTTTGGCTGCGAAGAAACCAAAAAGCGGGGGAAAAAGCAAAAACATTTTAATCAGCGAATGTGTTGAATATGACGAATGTGGGAAATGTGATGGCACATTCACCACATTAAAATTCCCAACTACAGCTGCTCCTCAATAAACCGCGTCATCCTGCGATACAGGTGCAACCGCGTAACACCCCCGGAAATACCATGCGCCTTATCGGGATAAAACTCACTGTCAAAATCTTTATTGTTTTTGATCAGCTCATGGACCAGCATCACCGTGTTCTGGAAGTGGACATTATCATCCGCCGTGCCATGTATCAGCAGAAAATTGCCTTTCAACCGGGCAGCCATCTTTTCCGGGGCATTCTGGTCATAGCCGGCTTCATTCTCCTGCGGGCGACGCATATAACGCTCCGTGTAAATATTGTCGTAATAACGCCAGTTGGTGACCGGCGCTACCGCAATCGCGGTTTTAAATACATCATTCCCTTTCATGATGCAGATACTGCTCATGAACCCGCCATAACTCCAGCCCCATATCCCGATCCTGTCTTTATCTACATAAGGCAGCGTACCGAGGTGTTTGGCAACGGCGATCTGGTCGTCACTCTCATAACGGCCAAGCTGCAGGTAGGTTTTCTTTTTGAAAGCCTCTCCCCGCGAGCCGGTACCAGTGCCGTCAACGCAAACCACAATATACCCTTTCGTAGCCAGCATATGGTGCCAGAAATAATCACCAACCGGAAAACGGTCTGCTACCATCTGCGAACCGGGACCGCTGTACTGGTACATCAGCACGGGATATTTTTTGTTTTTATCAAAATCCGGCGGCGTAATCATCCAGGCATTCAGCAACACACCGCTGTCGCCGGGGAATTGCGTGAAGCTGATATTGCCCCATATATAATCTTCCATTTTGCGCTCCAGATCTTTATTATCTTCCAGCACACGCACCACCCTGCCATTTGTATTACGCAGATAATATACCGGCACTTTATTCAGAGAAGAATGTTTGTCGAGGAAATAATTATAACCCGTAACCGGAATGATCTGATGAGTGCCGGCTTCTTCCGTCAGCAGGCGGGTTTTCCCTCCGTCCCAGTCGGTGACGTACAACCGGCGCTGCATCGGATCCGGTAATGCAGCCGTATAATAAACAAGCTTTCTTTTCATATCCACACCGGTAAGCGCATCTACATCAAACGCTCCTTCCGTCAGCCGGGTCAGCTTTGCCTCCACCCAATCCCAGCGGTAGAGGTGCCGGTAGCCGCTCTGCTCGCTGGTGAAGATGAAAGAACGGTTGTCGGGCAGAAAATGAAGATCATCATTGATCTCGATATAATAAGGATTGTTTTCAACGTAGATCACTTCAGAACGCCCGGTAGCTGCATCTGCAAGCAAGTATTCGAGCTTGTTCTGCAGCCGGTTCATGCGCAGGATGCAGAGCTTTGAGGCGTCATGACTCCATTTGATCCGGGGAATGTATTGATCGGTTTCGGTACCGATATCGGCAATGTCCGTTTTCGCACTTTCCAGGTTATAAAACCGGATCTGAACGATGGAATTCGGCTCACCGGCTTTCGGGTATTTGAATGTATTTCTTTCGGGATAAAGCCCGGTGAACATATCCATTGTAAACTCCGGCACCTGTCGCTCGTCAAACCGGTAATAAGCCAAGTACTTCCCATCAGGCGACCATTCATAAGCTTTGGTAAACTGGAATTCCTCTTCATATACCCAATCGCAATTACCATTGATGATCTCGTTCTTCTTGCCATCATTTGTAATGGTCGTGGTTTTACCGGTTCCCAGATCACGGTAATACAGGTTGTTGTCTTTTACAAAAGCAACCCGTGTTCCTTTAGGGTCAAAAGAGGCATGCAGCACATGTGTCGTATCGAGCAGCTGCAATGCGCCGGATTTAATATCGAACACATACACCTTGCTTTGCATGGAGCGCCGGTAAACCGGCTTGATTTCCGTAAACAACAGCATCTTTTTCTCGTCTGCACTGAATGCATAAGATGCCACGGTAATTTTATTTCCTTCAAACAAATGCCGGCTGTTATCGAATAGCTCTTTTTCTTTCCTGCCTTTCTCCAGTCCATAGACACGTATCCATTGACGCTCCCCCTCTTTATCTATCTGCGTATAGCGCTTGCCATCCTGCAGGGCATTGAAGCCGGGCACAGATTTCACCCGGAAGGTATAATCCTTCCATATATCCTCGAGTGTAATGTTTTTTTTATCGGTCTGTGCTGTAGCAAAAAAGGCAGTAAAAAGCAGCAG
>JBEBVQ010000133.1:0-6568 GCA_040392625.1 Taibaiella soli
CGTATCTCATATCTCTTTACACATCTTTACACAATATGTGTTCAACTCAGTTCCCAGCCGGTGATTTTTTGCTTCTTTTTTATCGAAGAAAAAAGAAGGTGAAACACGTGCAGGCACGTATGACATTGTAAAATAACACTTGTGTACACACGATAGTCCAGGCTCAATAGAGTAAAAATACTCTGTCAATTCAGGTAATTATGCTCTAAGACGGCATGGTGATGCTGCTATAACTTTGTTTGAACGAAGTATCAGACATTGTTCTGTTATAAAAATCTTATCCGTCCACCTATTAAAGCAGACATATGAAATCGAAAGTGTACACACTGAATTATTTATTTCTTGTTTTTCTGGCGCTGTGTGCCGGAAGCCCTGCGGCCTTCGGCCAGTTACAGGGCGTATATACGCCGGGTAGCGGCGGGTATGCCACACTCGCGTCTATCATTTCGGCGCTGAATACACAGGGGGTTTCGGGAGCCGTAACGGTGAACTTACCTGCAGGGTTTACCGAAACTGCTCCTGCCGGCGGATATGTCATCGGGAGTGATGTGCTGAACACCGGCGCCAACAGCCTCAATGCTACGCGCAGGTTGTTGATCAGGAAAACAGGTACCGGCGCTAACCCGCTGCTGACAGCGGGGACGGGTACCGGTAATACCGATGCTGTTTTTACAATCGCAGGCGCGGATTATATTACAATAGAGGGTGTGGACCTGCGGGAACATACTGGTAATACGACTGCCAACACCCAAATGGAATGGGGCTACGCATTGTTGAAAAGAACAACCACAGGCATCGGAATAGACGGGTGCCAGCATATTGCGATACGCAATTGCACCATTACGCTTGATAAGACGAACAGGCAAGCTGTCGGTGTTTATTCCGGAAATCACGCGGCTGGTTCCACTACAGCAGTAATACCCACTGCCGTCGCCGGGGCGCACAGAAATGACACAGTTTCCGGCAATACCATAAGAAATATCACCCGCGGGGTTTCACTGACCGGTTATACGGCCGGCGCAGAAACCCTGATGGATGCAGGCTATGTGATAGAAGATAATACTATTGAAAATTTTGGGCACCCTGTTTCCGCAGCCGGCAGCTATCTCACGGCAGCCGGTATTTATGTCACTGGATCGGCAGTTAGTACAATCGGGAAAAACACGGTCAGCAATGCCGCCGGCAGCAGTACACCCAATATGTGGGGCGCACTGTATGGTATATTCCATGGTCCCGCCAAAGGCGGCTATCTCCGCGTGTTGGAGAATGAAGTCAGCCTGGTGCAGGACAGCACCGTGAACCAGACGGCTGTTTACGGAATACGCAGCGAAATAGGCGGCGCCGTAACGAGCGGAGGCAATCCGCAGGACGAAAATAAGCTGGTTATTACAGGGAATACGCTTTCTGCACGCGGGGGCTACGCTGGTGGCGGACAATTTCAACTGATCTCGCACACCGGCGCTATCCAAAATCTGAATATCAGCGACAATGTGTTCCGGAATATACATTTCAACGGGCTGGGTAATTGCTTTTTAATTAACAATGCAATGAACAGCTCACCGCAGGCCAGTGTAATCGTTATCCGGGATAACCGGCTTGACGGCGCTTTTCGCGTAAACGGTCTGGGGTCTTCTGCCGGCTTCCCCGGTCAGGTCATTTTTATCAATAATGCAGGAAATATTGCCGGGACAGTTTTGAGAGATACCATCGAAGGCAATGATTTCTCGAATTTTGATGTATCTGACGGCAATCCTTTAAAATCGCAGGTAGTGATTGGGGTACAAGATGCCATTGGAGGATCGGCCGCACCGTTTGCGCCCAAATATATTTCGGGAAACCGTTTCACAAATATTGCGGGCGTGCAACTGCGGGCATTCAATATCAGTAAAACAGGGGTGAATGCAACCGATACCGGCAGGATCAGCCATAATATCATCAGCAATGTGCATGGTATCAACTACGGGATCCAGATAAATAATGCAGATGGTGTCATTGCCAATATTCATGACAACAGGATCGATTCTTCACACAACACCGGCATGAACCTGACGCAGACCCGGGGTATTGATATATACGGCGGAGCATATTTCAATATTTATAACAACCGGATCGCCCATCTGGCCGCCAGCCATGCTTCTTCTGCTCCGCTTGTGTACGGCATCCAGATCCGGAACGGTGTGGAGGTGAATGTGTACAATAATATGATCGGATTCCTGGGCGCTCCCGCATCCCCCAACCTCCCGGACTTCAATCTTGCCGGCATCTATGCCGAACGTGGAGATACGATCCGGCTGTTCCATAATACATTATACCTGGCGCCGGCAGACGCTGCGAAAGATGATTATGCTATTTCCGGTATTCTTTATACGGAAACATCAGATGAGGTAGATATGCGTAACAATATTGTGTATGTGGCTTCGAGGCCCGTCAGGGGTATCACCTCAGCGATCCGGCGCAAAACGGGTGACGACCAGGTAATGGCGTTTAACCTGCCGCAAACCATGAATGGCAATATTTTGTTCGCATTGGATATTCCCCGGAGCTATCTCTATGCCGAGCACGACAGCGCCAACCTTGTGAATGCATTTACGGCTGCAGATTTCAACCTGTTGTGCGGCCCCTACAAATCATTTATGGCGCCCCGTGAATCAGCTTCTTTTTATGAAAATAATCTGTCTGTAGATGCCAACGGATACTATGCACCGTCAGGCAGTTCTTATGCCAAAGAACGCGGCGTACCGACCACGCCTGTAGTAACGCATGATATTGCGGGTGTGTCCCGTCCTGCACAGCCGGATGCCGGCGCCCTGCAGTTTACAGGGACGGCCATTCCTGTGGGCGGACACCTTTCAGTGACCTTATCCGGGCCTGCCGGCTTCTGCCAGGGGGATAGTGTAATGCTCTCTGTGTCTCCCGGCGATGCTGTCGCACTGATATGGCAGCGCGACGGCAACGATATCGCAACGGCTACAGACAGCAGCTATACAGCTAAGGAGACCGGTATGTACCGGGTAGTGTTCATCTATACATCCGGCTGCGCCGATACTTCGGAATCAGTCAGCGTAGTCGTTCACCCGGCGCCGCAGCCTGTTATTACTGCATCGGGTAGTAATGGTGAAATACTCAGTACCGGTTCTTATACAGATTATCAATGGCAGATCGACGGGAACAATATACCGGGTGCACAATCCATGACATATACCGCTGTTGCTTCCGGCAACTATACGGTAACGGTGACCGATGCCAACGGATGTGTTGGAACTTCTGCAGTGCAAACGGTAGATCTGGAAGCCGGAATGGTGGGTGATGGCAGCCCGGAACTCAGGCTGCGCCTGTATCCCAATCCGGCCGGTGATGTATTGTATTGGAATGATGTACGGCCGCTGCGGGTAGAGATAGCAGCGCCTGATGGCAAGGCGGTATTGCATGGAGTCTTTTCCGGATCTGCAGATGTGAGCATGCTGCCGGCCGGCATTTACATAGTGCGCATGATCAGGGAAGACGGTACTTCTTCCGCTCAGGAAAAAGTGATAATTTTAAGATAAACCCGGAGTATGCGCTCATGATGAAAGGCACAAGAAAAATAGCAGGGATACTGTTGTGTCTGATCCTGTGGATGCCGGTGCTGTTGCCAGGGCAGAACCTGGTACCGAACCCGTCATTTGAACAGTACAACAGTTGTCCTAATACTACCAGTGGTATCGTATATCCGAACCCGCCGGCAAACCCGTATCCTACCGTGACGGATTGGAGCTGCCCTGTAAGTGCATCCACGCCGGATTATTTTAACGTTTGTGCCACGCAGGCAGCGGTACGTGTGCCGGTAAATACCTTTGGCTATATGATGCCACGTACAGGCAATGCATATGCGGGTTTATATGTGATCGAAGAGCGGTCGGACGGGAATTACCGTGAATATGTCATGGCCCGGCTTGATCAGGCATTACAGGCCGGCCGGCAATACTATATCAGTTTTTACGTGAGCCGTGCGGGGATGAATACATCAATGGGAAGCGCCCCCTGGTATAGTGACGACAATATCTCCACTACAGACGATATTGGCGCATATATCTCGCAACGCCGAGTAGATGAGCCCCAGTACCGGCCATTGAGCTTTACGCCGCAGGCGGTCAATCCGACAGGGAATTATATTGATACGATCTGGACGCGCGTAGAAGGGGTGATGACCGCCGGAGGCGGTGAACGATGGATCACGATCGGGAATTTCAATCCGGTGAATAATTATCAGACGGTAGCGATTCGTAAACCGTCTGATACCACCGTCCCTGTATGCTATTTTTACATTGATGATGTCTGTGTGGTGGATGTCACAGACAGCATCCGTACGCATCAAGTCAGAAAATGCGGTGAAGACCCGCTTGTGTTGCAGGCGCCGCAGGCAACCGGCCAATACCGCTGGAATACCGGCGACACCACGCGCCAGATTACCATACAGGATACAGGTATGTATTGGGTAAGCACAGCAGGCGAATGTGCTTATCAGACAGATAGCTTTCAGGTCTATCGTATGCCGCTGCAGGCACCGCATTTGGGAGATGATACCACCTATTGCCAGGGGACGGAAGTCCGGTTGTCGGGTGGAAACGGATATGCGGCATACAATTGGAGTACAGGCGATACCACCTCGTCGATCCTTATCCGGGAGGCCGGTACTTACGTGCTGACGGTGACAGATGGATGTGAATCAGACTCAGATACCGTGACCATATCTTATTATCCTCAGGTGGCATTGCCCAATATTTCGGATACGCAATTTTGCCTGAACGAAACGGTGATGGAATGGTATTTCGATACCACCGGTATTGTCTGGTACGAGCATGCAACGGCGCCGGCATTGTCTTCCGCTCCGGTTCCCAATACCGCCGATGCCGGTACACAGGTGTACTGGATAAGCCGGAAAGAAGGATTGTGCGAAAGCGAGCGTGATTCGTTTACGGTACACATCCTGGCGCCACCTGAAAATATTTCCCTCCCCGATACAACGATCTGCGAAGGCGACGTATTGTATTTGTCTGCCGGTAATGAAACTATGTTTTACTTATGGCATACGGGTGATACGGTTTGTTGTATTTCCCTTTCACAGCCGGGTGACTATTATGTTGATATCAGCAACATCTGCGGTTCGGTACGTGCTGAGGGCAGGATGGAAACATTGCCCTGCAGTAATTGCGTCTGGCTGCCGGATGCTTTTTCTCCTACCGGGGACGGTATCAATGATGTATTCCGGGCGGTTGTCCGTTGCCCGGTGTCGGATTTTGCATTGCGGATATTCAACAGATGGGGGCAGCTTGTTTTTCAGACCATTGATCCTGCTGCTGGTTGGGATGGCCAATATGCCGGCGCTCCGGCGCCTGTAGGCGTTTATTTTTATTTTCTTGAGGCCCGTACCGGGTTGCCGGGAGCCGATGGAAAAGAAATGCAGAAGGGAGATCTCATGCTGCTCCGCTGATCCCGCCGGATGTGGCGGCCTGGTTTTTATACTCATATATAAATTTGATACAGCGGAATGTGTTGTATGTGAAAAATGCAATACATCCCGTGTTAAATTATTATTTTTAACTGTCGTTTCCCCGATTTTTATCTAAAACTAAAATTGCCTCAATGAAAAAACTAATTTTTACTTTGACGTTTTTCTGGATTTCAATAGCGTTTGTCAGCGCCCAGGATGTAAAGTTTGAATGGGTAGATCAGTTTAGTTCTACGGGTACGATCTCTTCGGCCGCCATTACGGTTGATGACGAAGAGTATGTCTATATGACGGGGATGTTTCAGGATTCATCGGTAACATTCCAGACGCAGTCCGGTACGGAGCAGTTTGCGCTGCACCCGAAAAGAGCGGGGTACGGAACGGATGTATATGTGCTGAAGGTGAATAAGGAAGGAACTGTGATATGGGCCAGGCATTTGGGTGGCAGAGGCAGAATGGAAGGAAATGCTATTGCTGTTGATGAGCAAAAGAATGTCTATGTGACAGGCGTATATAAAGACTCCGTTGATTTTGATCCCGGTCCGGGTGAAGATATCCGGGTCACGACTTATTATGAGGAAGGTGCGCCCGGATCGGACGGGCATATACAGGATTATCGTGATAATGCTTATGTGGTAAAATTTGACAGTGAAGGGACATTTCAATGGGCACGTGATTTTTTCGGAAAAGGTAACAATGCAGGCGGTATCGCCACCACCGGCAGCGGCGCCGGTATTATGGTATATGTGGCCGGCGGCTTTCTCGATACGATAGACGTAAACCGCAGATCAGGTACCGATAAAATGATCACAACCCCGGACCATAATGATGCTTATATAGTGAAGCTGACTACGGACGGGGATTTTGTATGGGCCAGGCAGATGGGGCGCAGTGGCTGGAACGATTATGCACATGCGATCCGTGTGGATGAAAGCGGTTATGTTTTTACTACCGGAGTGTTTTCTGATTCGGCTGATTTTGATCCGGGCGCCGGAACGCATTTACTCAGATCAGCATCAGCGCCTGGCGCAAATGTTTTTATCTTAAAACTGGATGCGGATGGCCGGTATGTAAGGGCAA
>JBEBVQ010000134.1:0-6542 GCA_040392625.1 Taibaiella soli
CCAGACGCCCATGCCCTGGAACCTGGAGGCATTCAGGAGGGTGACGAACGGGCAGGGATCGTTGTTTTAATTAGCCAATTAGCTGATGAGTCAATTAGCTAATGGTTTCTCGCGATTGACATTAGCTAATCAGCGCATCAGCTAATTGGTTGCAAACGCCTGCTCTATAATCTCCTGCTGCTCTTTCGCGTGGAGCCTGGCGAAGCCCGTAGCGGATGCGGCGAGCGGCGCCCTGCTGATAAACCGCAGCGGGAAATCGTCGGCCAGGTTCATCTTCAGAAAGCTGTAAGCGCCCATGTTGCGGGGTTCTTCCTGTACCCATACCCACTCGGCGGATTTGTATTTCTTCCGCAACGCTTCCAGTTGCTTTTCCGGAAGCGGGTAGAGCTGCTCCAGGCGTACAATAGCAATATCCGTGCGTTTTTCGCTGATCTGCTTCTCGCTCAGGTCGAAGTACACCTTACCGGAACACAGCAGCACACGCTTTACTTTTGAGGCCATTTTGATATTCGGGTCGTCTATCACTTCCTTAAATCCGCCTGCGGTAAAATCCTCAACCGGCGAGGCTGCGCGCGGGTGGCGCAGATTGGCCTTGGGCGACATATTCACCAGCGGCTTCCGGAATGGCAGCGCCAACTGGCGGCGCAACGCATGGAACAGGTTGGCTGCCGTCGTGATGTTGGTAACAAAGAAATTATTATCAGCGCTCAACTGTAAAAAGCGCTCCAGCCGTGCGGATGAGTGCTCAGGCCCTTGTCCTTCGAAGCCATGCGGCAGCAGCAGCACCAGGCCGCTCATTTTCTGCCATTTGGTCTCTGCCGAAATGATATACTGATCGATAACCGTCTGGCAGCCATTGGCAAAATCGCCGAACTGTGCTTCCCATATGGTCAGCGAATCGGGGCTGGCCATGCTGTAGCCATATTCAAAGCCGAGCACGGCAAATTCACTGAGCAGGGAATTGTAGATATAGAAACGCCCCTGCCCGTCTTTAACCTTGCTGAGCCGGTTATAAGTTTTATTGGTTTTTTCGTCGTGCAGGATGGCATGGCGGTGTGAGAATGTTCCGCGCTGTACGTCCTGCCCGCTCATACGTACGTCTTTACCTTCGGCGAGCAGACTGGCATAAGCCATCAATTCGCCGGTGGCCCAGTCTATCGTCCCGTTTTCGCGGAAGCTTTTCACTTTTTCTTCCAGCAGCTTGCGGATCTTCCGCATCGGGGTAAAGTCTTCGGGGATATTCAGTATCCTTTCGAACAACATTTCTGCCTGCTCCCGGGTAATGGATGTGTCCGGCGACTGACCAAAGTCTTCCGGTACGGCATGCCGGAGATCTTTCCAGGCCTGTTCCGGTGGCTGTAACACATATGGGATGGGGTGTTGTTTCACTTCATCAAGACGTTCCTGCAGTTTTTGCCAGTAAACTTCTTCCACTTCTTTTGCCAGTGCGGCATCTACATCGCCGCGTGCGATCAGCTTCTGGTTATATACCTCACGAGGGTTCGCATGCTTCTTGATCCGCTCATACAGCGCAGGCTGGGTGAAGCTGGGATCATCGCCCTCATTGTGCCCGTGGCGGCGGTAGCAAACCATGTCAATGAAAATATCTTCCCTGAACCGCTGCCGGTAAGCCACGGCAAACATACAGGCTTTCACCACATCTTCGGGGTTATCACCGTTGACGTGCAATACGGGCGCCTGCACGATAGATGCTACGCTGGTGCAATAATTACTGGAGCGGGCATCATCGAAGTCGGTAGTGAACCCGATCTGGTTGTTGATAATAAAATGGATCGTGCCGCCGATATCGTATCCCTTCAGGCAGCTCATCTGGAGCAACTCATAAACAACTCCCTGGCCTGCAATGGCAGCATCGCCATGGATCAGGATCGGCAATACTTTCTCGTATTGATTATTGTAGAGAATATCAGCTTTGGCCCTTGCGAAGCCGGCAACAACGGGATCTACCACTTCGAGGTGCGAGGGGTTGGGCGTGAGCTGTACATTTACCTCTTTCCCTTCTGCCGTCTTGATATTGGAACGGAAGCCGAGGTGATACTTCACGTCGCCACTGCCCATCGTTGTATCCGGGGGCATATTACCTTCAAATTCGGAGAATATCTTCTCGTATGTTTTACCCAGGATGTTGGCCAGCACGTTCAGTCGACCGCGGTGGGCCATACCGATCACTACTTCTTTTACGTCTGCGTTGGCCGCGTGGGTGATGATGGCATCCAGCGCTGCGATCGTGCTTTCTCCGCCCTCCAGGCTGAACCGCTTCTGACCGATATACTTGGTATGGAGAAATTTCTCGAAGATCACACCTGCGCTGATCTTTTCGAGGATGCGTTTCTTTTGGGCCGGTGTCAGCTCCTGCTCCATCATCTGCTCGTAATGAGCCTGCACCCATTCTTTTTTATCGCGGTCGTTGATGTAGGTATATTCTATACCGACATCCCCGGTATAATATTTTTGGGCGCGTGCTATGATGTCGCGCAGCTTCGCTTTGCCCAGTCCGATAAAGTTGCCTGCATAAAATTCGGTATCCAGATCGGCATCGGTGAGGTTGAAGTCGGAGAGAGCCAGATGAGGCTCCCGGTTCTTGCGGGGGCGTACGGGATTGGTGGTTGCTGCGAGGTGACCGCGTTTCCGGTAGCAACGGATCAGGTAATAAACACTCAGCTCTTTGGCAAGCTGCTCGTTGCTTACCGGGGTGGTATCGGCTCCGGCTGCCGTTTTGCCGTTCCCCTTGCTTATGGCAAAATCGAACCCTTCAAAAAATTTTTTCCACTCACCATCTACAGTTTCCGGATTTTTGACATAATCACTGTAGAGCGATTCAATGTAGGATGGATGGGATCCCATCACATAAGAGAAGTCTTTCATTTTAAGACGGAGATATTTAAGATAATATTCAGTCGGTTGTTATAGCTGTATTATGCTTGCAGACCTGTAGCCGGCAAAGTTAGGGTATTATTTAATTGAGAATTGAAAATTGAGAATTGAAAATTGAGAATGTGTGTTTAATGCGACGAACTTGCTTAATGTGACAAATGTGTTGAATGTGTGAAATGTGATAAGACACATTCAACACATTTGTCACATTCTTACAGGAACGAATATCCAACGGACAACTGAAAAGAACGTTGCTTCCAGGTGTCAGCGACAGTCGTGTTATTCACATCCGTAAAGCCGAACACATACCGGCCGTTCAACCGTAATCCCAGCGGCAGCTTCACTTCAAGTCCGGCTGCGCCGCCGACATCTCCGTTTTTGAATATGCCTGCTGCGTCTTTCAGCAATGCATCACCGTCCTTTACAGAAACCACGGTGCTGAATTGCGGCCCCAATTGCAGCCATACCATCGGGAACAGCTTCACCTGCAGCAGCAGCGGAATGTTCAGTTGGTTGAGCCGGAAAGAACCCTGCCTGGCCGAATCGCTGATGTTATTGTAGTGTTCATGGTACAAAGCGTGGAAATCTTTACCGGTAGTGTACCGGGTCTGTGTAAACAGACCTTCGGCCACAACGCCGATCCGTTTGCCCTGTATCCCGACGAACGCACCGCCCAGCAGGTTCGTTTTATAATCACTGTTCCATCTGTCGCCATGTATCGTATTGAAATTCACCCCTCCTTTAATCCCCAGGTCAATACTGAAAGGGAGTATCTTTTGTGCGGAAAGAGCAGCAGGCAGGAACAGGAGGGCAACAGCACATAGTGTCTTTGTAAGCTTCATAGTGTATTGTTTTGGATGGATAGATATCATTTTGGTTTTTACCGCAAAAAATAAGCCACTAATCGAAAATGGTTGATTTTTTCCAATATTAAGAGCTGGTAAAGCGGACAGGTACCCCTCATTTGAACGGCTCAATCATATATTCGAAAGCGTTATGGATGTCAGGGGTCACAGCGTTCTGAACGTTTGGACGAAATGCAAGACCCCGAAAATCCCGCTCATCGCTAATACACACTGGCTGATGGTGGTACTGTCCAACAAAAAGATTTTGCTCTTTATTTTGAACTTTGTTGCTTAAATTCCACCTGCTTTCAGGGGTACATACCATTTACCCTTCCGCCTCAATGATCAGAAACTCATTTTTTTCCGGCTGCATCTTTTCTTTCAGCATGTCGAAATAAGCGGGACCGTATTGTATAAACCAGGGCATAAAATTCTCCGTCCGCTCTTGGAGGCTCCCTCTTGGGAACAGCGCCGCTTTTAGTTTCTCGATCTGCCGGATCTGCACTTCCTGCTTTCTTTTTTCGGCACGGTACATTTTTTCTTCCAGTCGCAGGAGTTGTTTTTTGATCCTGGTAAGCGTTGCGTCTGCTGCCGCTTCAAGGGTGGGGTCGAGGGCAGTGGCTTTTTGGGTAATGCTTGTCATGATCTGCTCTATTGCTCCCCTTTCCGCATCCGTATGCCAGTCGGCGGCGCTATGGGTTGTGATGAACAGGCGGATGAGATCTGCATTGGGCAGAAGCAGGTCTTTGTGATGGAGGCCCAGCTTTTTCCGGAGTGCAGCATATGCGGCGGGTATCCATAAAACGGATTGTCGCAGCAGCACCGGCGGGAAAAACACGCCATAATGTTCGAATAATGGTTTGAGCTGGAGCCAGTATGCCACTTCCGAACCGCCGCCGATAAAGGCCACATTGGGGAGTATGCTTTCCTGCAAGATCCCCCGCAAGATCACGTTTGGACTGAACCGTTCGGGATGCGCCGTGAGTTCTTCCAGTAATTCCGGTTCCGTCCACTCCCGGCCGGTATGTACTACCGTCCATTTATCGCCCTGCTTTTCGATCCGTTCCCGCAACTGGTCGTGCAGGTAAAACAGGTTTATAGGACGGGGGAATGCCTGTGTTTTATAGCGTTCTGACAGCCGCTCTGTCTGTGCCTGCACCAGGCGGAAGCTGTTTTGATGCAGCAGATCGTCCCTGAGCACGGGCAGCATGGCTTTCTTGAAGCCTGGCTCATCCGGGTCCAGCACCAGCAGGCCATATCGCCCGAACAACTGATGTACAAGATATTGGGTTGCCGTTGCGATGGTTTCGTGATGCAGATAGGCTTCTGTCAATAGCTGGATCAGGGCATCCGTATTACTGCCCGGCGGGCCTAATAAGCGGAACAGGTCGTGCAGCAAAGGCTTCAGGCTCTTAGTGCTCATGCGCCCCACAGCGCCCTGCTGCCCGTCTGCATGCCAGGTAAATTTCTGTTCGCCATAGTGGAATGTGCCCAGCTCTGCCAGGTCGTTGTCTTCACCACCCATGTAGTAAACGGGGATGAAATGTTTGCCGGGATGCCTGGTGTTCAGTATTTCAGCCAGCTTTATGGCATGTACGATCTTGTATATAAAGTAAAGGTAGCCGGTCGCCAGGTTGGGCTGATGCGCTGTGCAGATCGTGAAGCTGTTGTCTTGTTCCAGTCGCTCCAGGTTATGTCGTGTGGCTTCGGTATGCTCCAGCCCCCTGTATTGTTGCCGGAGTGTGTCTGCCAGCAGCTTACGATCAACGGGGAAGTTTTTTCTTTCCCCGATGGCCGCATCTATACCCTCAAGGTCGGGGGTGAAGCGGTAGAAATCCCTGAGCGCAGCATTGCCTGCGAGGTAATCTTTGATCAGCGTTGAAAAATAACCGGTTTCCGCGTAAGGAAGGTGAGATATGTTTGTAGGCACTACATCGTTCTTATTTGGTACCGCTAAATTAACAAGTAGTGACTAATACCCCTGTTAAAATAACATTGTGCTGTTTACCAGATATTTGTGTGTGTTTTGAGGTTTTTATTTTCATACTTTTACAGTTGTTATCATGCAGGTATGGAGCAGGTGAAGCGGAAGAGCGGGATCAAATCGTGGCCGGAGGATGAAAAGCCGCGGGAGAAGTTATTGCACAAGGGGCCGGGCAGCCTGACGGATGCTGAGTTACTGGCGATCCTGATCGGGAGTGGCGGCGCACAGCGTTCGGCGCTGGATCTGGCACGGGATGTCCTTGCGCTCGCCGGCAGGAATCTGTACGAGCTGGGACGTTTGCCTGTAACGGATTTTCAGAAAATAAAAGGTATCGGCGCCGCCAGGGCCATCACCATAGGCGCAGCGCTGGAATTGGGACGCCGCAGGCAGATCAACGAAGGCCTGCAGCGCCCCTCCATCCGTACCAGCAGGGATGCTGCAGATATCGTCCGCCCTTTGCTGGCAGACCTGAACCATGAGGTGTTTTGTGTGCTGTATCTGAACCAGTCGAACAAGGTGCTGCGTCACGAACTGGTGAGCAGCGGCGGACTCACAGGCACAGTAGCGGATATCCGCATTATTTTGAAGAATGCCTTGCTGCACCAGGCCAACGGCCTGATCCTGGCACACAACCACCCTTCGGGAAACCCCGGGCCCAGCCAGGCAGATAAAGAGCTCACGCGGCGGATCAAAGAAGCGGCAACACTTATGGATATCAGGCTCCTGGATCATTTGATTGTAGCGCAGACAACCTGTTTCAGTATGCAGGATGAGGGGTTGATTTAAAATGATCATTGTAATTAGCTAATCAGCTAATT
>JBEBVQ010000135.1:0-6507 GCA_040392625.1 Taibaiella soli
GGGGCAACCGGCTCAGACGAACCTTCCGTCGGATTCAGCAAAATCATCTCCTTCAGATCGTTTCCTGCAATCCGAGTGCCCACCGTTTTCCATCCGGTCACTTCAATTTCATCGGCCAGGGCAACCGTCCGGTCAGTTAATTCCGTTTTTTTCTTTCCGCTGCGCAGGAGCACCTCCGGGGCTTCGACAGTAGTCGCCAGCTCCAGCCTGTTCCCATCTCCTTCACGGATAAATAGGAATTTATTCTTCAGCGTCTGCGTTTCGATCATAAAACGCTTGGCGTTATACTGCCCGGTTTTGGCATCATAATAAACAGCGCTGACAACTTTTTCAGGATTGAATTTTTCGATCAGCAGCAGGTTGTCCACATCAAACCGGTTGGTCAGCTCTATATCGGTCAGCTCATAAGTACCGTCTTTATAAAATGCAACGATGCGATCCTGCTCATCAAACCGCCCGAGCAGTCTGCCCCCTTCGTCCCGGCTGAGCCGTCCGGTAGCAGGGTCGTACCATATCTTCAGTGCAGACAGGGTAGAACGCCCTTTCTCCTTAAAGCGGATGGACTTTACAGGATATTTTGTCACCTGGTTGCCCCCGGCGCTGCGGCCTTTGATATCCAGTTCTTCAAAATAATAATCAAACTGCTTGATACGGGCCTTGCTCCCCGGGGAAAGAGTGATATTCACTACCTCAGCTTCCCCGTTAGGGTTGGCGCTGAAATACAGCACCTTGCTGTTGGGGTTCCCTTTGGTCAATGTATATTCCTTGTCACGGGTAATGCCGGTGACGTTAAAGCGTTTGGCATAGACGACACCCGTCTTGCCGTCCAGGTATATCATGTTATAGGTCATCCGTTCATCATTCTTCTGGAATACCGACAGGTGGATGATATTCTTGCCGACAAATGTTTTATCAGCAACTTTGGTGACCTGCATGACGCCGTCTTTCCGGAATACGATGATATGATCAAGATCGGAACAGTCGAAGGCATATTCGTCCTTCTTAAGACCGGTACCGATGAAGCCTTCTTTATAATTTACATACAGCTTTGTGTTGGCAATCGCTACCTGCGCCGCTTCTATGGTTTCAAACAACCGTATCTCGGTGGCCCGTTCACGCCCTTTACCATATTTCTTCAGCAATCCTTCGTAATACCGGATGGCGTATTCGGTAAGATGTTCGATATGATGCCGGGTTTCCTCCATCTGATCTTCCACACCTTTGATATGTTCATCCGCTTTGAAAGCATCGAATTTCGAGATCCGCTTGATGCGTATCTCCGTGAGCTTCACAATATCCTCCTGGGTAACTTCGCGGCGCAACAGCTTTTTGTACGGTTTCAGCCCTTTGTCGATCGCCTGCAGTACGCCTTCCCAGGTTGTTTCTTCTTCAATATCGCGATAGATCCTCTTTTCGATAAAGATCTTCTCAAGCGAAGAATAATGCCAGTCGGCCTCCAGCTCGGCCAGCCGGATCTCCAGCTCCTGCAGCAGCAATGCACGGGTATGATCCACACTGTGCCGCAGCATATCGGAAACGTTGGTAAAGTGCGGTTTATCGTTGATGATGATGCAGGCATTCGGCGAGATGGATATTTCACAATCCGTAAACAGATACAACGCATCAATGGCCTGGTCGGCATCTACGCCGGGCGCCAGTTGCACGATCAGCTCTACGTCTTTCGCCGTATTGTCGGTAACACTTTTTATTTTGATCTTGCCGTTATCGTTTGCCTTGATAATGCTGTCTGCCAGTTGCTGTGTGGTAATGCCGTACGGCACATCGCGGATGGCCAGTGTCTTTTTGTCCACCTCTTCGATATGGGCGCGTACGCGCACCTTCCCGCCTCTTGCGCCATCGTTATAATTGCTGACGTCTATCATACCTCCGGTCATAAAATCGGGATAGATTTCAAATTTCCTGCCCCGGAGGTATTTTATGGCAGCTTCGAGCAATTCGCAGAAATTGTGCGGTAATATTTTAGTAGAAAGGCCTACGGCAATCCCCTCGGCGCCTTGTGCCAGCAGCAGCGGGAATTTCACCGGCAGGGTCACAGGTTCATTCTTACGGCCATCGTAGCTGAGCTGCCAGTTGGTGGTCTTGGCATTAAATGCGATCTCAAGGGCAAATTTTGAGAGCCGCCCTTCAATATAACGTGCCGCCGCCGCACTGTCGCCGGTACGCACATCCCCCCAGTTGCCCTGGGTATCAATGAGCAGGTTTTTCTGCCCGATATGTACCATAGCGTCGGTAATGGAAGCATCCCCGTGCGGATGATACTGCATGGTTTGCCCAATGACATTTGCTACTTTATTGTACCGGCCGTCATCCATTTCCTTCATGGCATGAAGTATGCGGCGCTGCACCGGCTTTAATCCGTCTTCCGCGGCGGGCACCGCGCGCTCCAGTATCACATAGCTGGCGTAGTCGAGAAACCAGCTTTCATACATGTCCCCTATGTGCAGGGTACTTTCCCCGTCATTCTTTATTTGCTCGTCCATCAATTAATTTAGTATTATCCTGAAGGTTTCCGTTCAGGTCTGACCGGTGCAAAAATATTGTTTCCTGTCCGAGATTACCTAAACGATTATCAATGAGCCTGCACGGGACCGGCAAAAATCGCCGTAAATTCCTGTGCGGTGCCGGGATATGATTATATAGCATAAGCATAATACTGCACAATCAAAAATGAAATATTTATATATACCAGTTCGTGCCTGTATTTTGTGTAAAAAGAACAGAATTACCTATTTTTATCACAGAATTAAATTGAGGCATATATGACTTGTCACATATGCCTGCAGATCCGGAATTTCATGAAACATCTGATTATTTATCCGCTATTTGGATTACTGTCGCTACTCGTACTGCTAACACCGGCAAAAGCGAGTCATATTCTCGGCGCAGAATTATTTTATCAATACCAATCTACCAATAGCAGCGGGGATGAGACCTATAAAGTCACCCTAAAACTTTTTGGGGATTGCAGTTCTGCCGGGGGGCTTGCCTATGAAGGTTTACGTACCTCCAGTCCCTCTATCCGCATATACAAGGACAATGCGCTTGTAAGCCTGATCATGCTTACGATGGAGCCTTATCCCGTAAGCGATATTGAGATCACTCCGGTCTGCCCTGCACAGAAAGACAGCACCAATTGCAATATTCCGGGCAGTACGCTGCTTGGGGTAACCAGGTATGTCTATTCCGGTGAGGTAACGCTCGACGGAAAGTCGCACAACTGGCAATTCATATTTACCGGCGATTTGAATAATGGCACCTCGGCAGGTCGCAGCGGGAGCATCAATAACCTGGTTAATCCCGGCGGTGGTTCGCTGATCACGCTTCGTGCCACCCTGAATAACCAGGATGCGCCGAACACTTCTACTATTTTCACTTCAGAGCCAACACCGTTCTTCTGCATCAACCTGGCACAGGAATACAATCTTGGCGCTATAGATCAAAACAACGATTCTCTTGACTTCAGTCTGGTTTCTGCCCTGGAAGCTTCGCTGTTCAACTCCACCTACATGCCCGGCTATACGCCTGCCAATCCAATCTCTACTCCTCCAGGCGGCTTTAATTTCAATACCGTTAACGGTCAATTAAGCTTTACGCCCGATCTGGTGATGAACGGTGTGGTGGTAAACCAGGTAAATGAATATAGAAACGGCGTACTGGTGGGTACCAGCATGCGGGAAATGACCTTTGTGATTATGCCGAATTGTCTTAATTCTCCGCCCGATCCCGGCTTTATCACAAATCTAAGCGGCGGCTATAACAGCGCACTCAACGAAGTCTCCACCTGCCAGGGTCAGAACGAGGTCTTATCTTTTAATTTTAATTGCTCCGATGTAAACGGTGACACTATTAAAATCACTTACACCGGCGTACCTGCCGGAGCAATCATTAATATCGTAGATAATAATACGCCTAACCCTTCTTTCTTTTTTGAATGGGACGTGAGCAATGTAACCGCAGGAACCTATAATTTCTTTGTCACGCTGACAGACAACGGATGTCCTATTTCAAGCAATCAGACGATCGCGTACACCATACTGGTGGCGCCGCTGATGAACAGCTTTGATACCGGTACGATAACGGGCTGCACATATGACTCCACCAGCATGGCCTGGGTGACCGTTAAAAATCCGAATGACTCTATGGAGTACACGATTACCTGGTGGGACAGCACCACAACGGAGTTGCAGTCGCGTGTCACCAAAACGGGAGATACCTTGTTCAATGTGCCTACCGGCACCTATACCGTACATATCCGTAATATGGATGGCTGCGTGGCCACATCTACCATTACCGTCGTGCCTCCTTCCTATAACGTATCTTTCACAACCGATTCTATCGTGTGCGTAGAACATGAGTTCAACCTGGAAAATACGTCAACTACCGACATCAGCGCCTGGGCATGGGATTTTGGCGACAGCACCCAATCCACCCAACGGGATCCGGCGCATACCTATACTGTACCCGGCACGTATATTGTACAACTTATAGGAACAACAGACTTCCCGTGCACGGATACGGCGTACATGACCATCGTTGTGGATTCTACACCACGCGTTGTTTTTGATATAAGCAAAGACCGGCTCTGCGAAGGGGAAACCGTAACGTTCGCGCCTTCATTCACAGTCAATGCAGACAGCCTTGCCTGGGATATCCAGGGCGTACGGATACCGGTAGTACCTGCTTCGGACAGTGCAAGGTCTTACCTATATGATCATGTCGGTACCTATTTCGTGTCGCTTACCGGCTATTTCCCGGCATGTCCCGACTCCACATACACAGACACTGTATTTGTTCACCGGCATCCGGTTGTGAACCTGCGATCCGATACATCCATTTGCCCCAATGCTCAGCCCATTGAGCTGAGCAATCTTGTGTATGAAGAAGCAGCCGCAAGCTATTTGTGGAATACCGGCGAGACTACTCCGGGCATCCTTGTATATGAGCCGGGCATCTACCATCTTACTATTACTTCCAGCCACGATTGTTATACAACAGATTCCGTAACGGTTGTGCGCTCTTGCTATATTGACATCCCCAATGTGTTCACTCCCAACGGAGACGGGCTGAATGATTATTTTTTCCCGAGGGAATTACTCTCTATGAACGTTACACAATTCCATATGCGGGTATTCAACCGCTGGGGCACCCTCGTGTTTGAAACCAGCCGTACCGACGGACGCGGCTGGGACGGGCGCTTCAACGGAGAGATACAACCCGGCGGCGTGTACGTGTATATGATCAAAGCCCAAATAGACAACCATATTGAGGAAGTACACAACGGCAATGTGACGCTGATACGGTAAATATTCATTCCGTACTATTAATTTTGCATGCTGAATACCTGATATTATTGTTAAGCTGATTGATTTATGAAAGTGTTTATTGCCGGGGCTTCCGGTTTATTGGGCGGCAATTGCCTCCGTTATTTTCAAGAGCAGGGCTGGACCGTAGCAGGCAGTCATCTGAACTACCCCACTCCCGAAACTGTTTATTACAACACACTGGAACCCGGCCATCCGGATAATTTCGATCTCGCTGCGTTTGCGCCTGACGTGATCGTACACTGCGGGGCGCTGACGCATGTTGATTATTGTGAAACACACGAAGACGAAAGTTATCGCCAGACCGTAGAAAGCACTATCAACCTGATAACGGTAGCACAGCGTTTGCGCGCCCGGCTGGTTTACATCTCTACCGATTACGTTTTTGACGGCAAAAACGGCCCGTATGCCGAAAATGCACCGGTGAACCCCGTAAGCGTATATGGGAAACATAAGCTCTTCGCCGAACAACTGGTTCTGAAAGAAATATCCGCCCCTTTGGTACTGCGCATTACCAACGTATATGGAGACGAAGCGAGGGGGAAGAATTTTGTCGCCCGCATCGTGCAGCAATGCAAAGACAATAATCACCTTACCCTCAAGCTGCCCTACGATCAGTTTGCCTCGCCTACCAATGCCTACGACATTGCCAGGGCCATGTTCGTTTTATTGCGGGATAAAAAATCCGGTATATACCATACCGGAGGCACAGATTATATGAACCGTGTAGAACTCGCGCTGCGTGTCCTCAGTTATTTCCCTGATGCATCATACGATCTTCAGCCCATGAGCACAGCCGAACTGCAACAACCTGCCGCCCGTCCGCTGCGCGGCGGCTTCGTCTGCATGAAATTCAGAAGCGAATACCCTGATTTTCTGTTTTCAAATGTAGATGACTATTTGAGTGATGAATGATGAGTGATGAATTCATAACTCATCATTCAAATAAAAAAGACGCTCCGGACCTATATGACCCGGAGCGTAGAACTATACTTACTAACCCATCGTAAGCATAGCAAATATCTGAAAAAGGATTCGAATTCAAAAACATTTTTTCCTCCCTGGCATTAATTATTTATTAATACCTGTATTTTTTTCAAATATACCCGCTACACTTACTGCAACTGAGCCGTTTTTGTCATTTCCATTTTTCTATATATATTTT
>JBEBVQ010000136.1:0-6468 GCA_040392625.1 Taibaiella soli
CCCGGCGTCGTGCGTCTGCTCGAGGAGGCCGCCCAGCTCGGCGTCGCCAGCATTGGTGGGCTGGATCCGGCCGGGATCGACCGCGATCCCGTGGGGCAGCTCGACGCGCTCTTCGACATCGTGGAACGCACCGGGGTGGGCCTCGACCTGCACCTGCACGATCCGCGCGAGCTCGGCGCGTTCCAGATCGAGCTCATCGCGGAGCGGACTGTGGCCGCAGGGGCACAGGGCCGCGTCAACGTGGCGCGTGCCGACGGCTGGCGCGGCTGGTTCAGCGCAGCTGAAACGCTGACGCCGGGCCAGCAACTGCGCGCGGATGCAGCGGGTGACATGTCGCCCGTAACCGCCGTGGCGCCGGCCGGTATCACAATACCGACACGATATTCGCCCTGCTGCAACAACTGCTGTAACCGCACCTCATCTACCGGCACGCCGTCAAGACTGTCCACTACGTGGAAATTCCGGCTTTCATCCAATCCGTTTTTCACTTCGCGTGCAAGACTGCCCTGGTCGTTATCTGCCAGTAACAGATCAAAGCGCATTTCCTGGTAATCGCGGAATGGCGCATCCTGTATAACGGCCATGACAATAATAAGGATGGCGGGCATGATCAGCAACAATGCCATGCCCGCCACATCGCGGCGGAGCAACTTCCATTCCTTCACCATTGTTGCTAAAATCTTCTTCATGAGTATCCGCTCAAGTCAAAATTAATCCCGCACCGTATGTCCGGTATAATGCAAAAAAACGTCTTCCAGTGTGTCACAATCCGGCGTACCGGCGATCAGCCCGGCGGGGGTACCGCTGGTTATATATTTCCCGTCGTCCACGATCACTACCTCATCGCATATTTTCTGGGCTTCGTCCATCAGGTGAGAAGTGTATAAGACCGTATTGCCGTGTCCATGATATTCTTCGAGAAAATCGAGAATCAATGCGCGCGACTGCACATCCACACCGGCAGTCGGCTCATCGAGGATCAGCAAGGACGGCTCGTGCAGGAGCGAAGCGATGATATTCGTCCGCCGCTTCATCCCGCCGCTGTAGCGGGCTACGCGCTTATCTGCATGGCGGGTCATATCCAGCCGATCGAGGAGCCGGGCCGAACGTTCACGGATATCGGCTTTACTGAGGCCGTACAGCCGGCCGATATACATCATATTTTCCCGGGCGGTAAGATTACCGAACAGCGCGATCTGCTGCGGTACCACACCAATCTCCTTCCGGAGCGCTGCCATATCATTGATACAGTCTTTACCGAAAATGGATGCAGCACCACGGTCGGGCGCCACCAGACCGCAAAGAATATTAATGGTAGTGGACTTACCGGCTCCGTTAGGGCCCAGCAGACCCGTCACCCGGCCGCTCCGGGCAGACAGGGAAAGTCCTGAAAGGGCAGGCTCCAGTGCGCCGTGGTAACGTTTGTGCAGATCATGTACCTCAATGGCGAGCGGCATGGCAGTGTGTAAACTGTTTAATGAGCTAATTCGATAATCAGCTGATTAGCTAATGATTTATCGTGACAGACATTAGCTAATCAGCACATCAGCTAATGAGCCAATCTTACCGGTAACCAAGATCCGCAGACAGCCCTCCGGGCAATTCAGGGAGCATGTTCCGGGGCAGCAGGAAAGATGTCAATTCTGCCAGTTCCCTGAATATATAATGCGAATCTGCCGCCGCCTGCAGGTACGCCGCACCGCTGCTGCCGCCTGTACCCGTACGTTTGCCGATCGTCCGCTGCACCATATGAATATGACGATGGCGCCACAAAGAAAGCTGTTCATCTACTTCGAGCAGTATGTTCAGCAGCTCATACGGCAGATGCAGCATCGGGTAATCACGATACAACATGATAAACAGCGCATTCCGGTTGGCTTCCCGTGTTAAACGGCGTCCTTCCGGGTATGCACCCTGATCTGTAAACAGACTGTGAAACACCGCCAGGTTGGCCATTTCAGCTTCCCCCAGGCTTTGTTTATATAATTCTTCATATTGATCCCAGAATGGCGCTCCGCCACCGGCTTTTTTCCAGTAATCCGGATCTTTCGTGAAAGGCATGCGTTCGAGCCATTTGTTGATCAGCACCATTAAGGAAACTTCAGATTCCGCCTGCTTCACCCGGTCGATATCTTTCTGGTTGAGCTGGGATAAATAATATTCTTTCCCGTGGCGGCGCTCATATTCCAACCCAAGAGTTGCCTCTACCATCTTGAATTGAATACTTTGAAATCCCGATGCCGGACGGAGCAGATCCCTGAAATCGAGAAAGTCGAGCGGCGTCATGGTTTCGATCACCCCCAGCTGGCTGACGGCAATTTCCAATATCCGGCACACACGCTTCAGGCGGTGCACTGCATTGTATATATCCGGAGCATTGGCCGGGATAGTATCCTGCTTAAAGATATCGCGCACCACAGACAATTCGTGCAGTATCTGCTTGAACCACAATTCATAAGTCTGGTGGATAATGATGAACAACATTTCATCATCAGCCCGGATGCCTTCTTTGGCGCTTTCCGGCTGTTGGGCGTTCAGGATTTTATCCAGTTGTAAATATTCACTGTAATATACCGGAGGACGTTCTTTCTTTTCCATGGTGTGAAGTTAAGAAAGGAGTCGGAGAATCGGAAGCAAGTTATCGCTTGATGTTTGGAAATTCCACAGCTCCTCCAACCGGCTGCTCCTGCAATCAGCATATTATTACTGCAACCCGGCCATTGGTATATTAACTCAAATTCATTCCCCCGACTTCAAAAATGAAGTCCATTTCAGCACTTTCGTACCATCGGAAGTTTCAAATTCCAGATCCCCGTCATATAGTATTACGGCCTCTTTTATATCGGAATATTTTTTTATCTTCTTCAGATTATTACCGAAATCATTTGAAAACGTCTGTGCTGACTTTATTTCAAGAGGTAAGAAAGTTGTGCTTTTATCAATTACTAAATCCACTTCTACACCATTGCTGTCCCGCCAATAATAAAACATTTCTCCCCGATTTTGATTAGCGTTGTTTTTGATACACTCCACAATGATATAATTTTCCACCAAAGCTCCTCTGAAATGCGAAAATTACAACTCTTCCTTTTTACGAATACCCAGCAAAGAGCAAGCAAGCCCGGTATCAATAAAATATAATTTAGGTGTTTTCACGATCCGTTTGTTGAAGTTTTTGTAAAACGGCTGCAATAGCTTTATCACATACGTTTGCTCCAAAACCGACAACCATGAATTAACCGTTTTAAGGTCAATTCCACACTCATTGCTAATGGCAGAAACATTCAGTTGCTGTCCGGTACGCCCTGCACAAGTTTTCAAAAATTTAATAAACAGTGAAGTATTTTCAATATTTTTCAATTGACGGACATCTCGTTCTATATAAGTTCGTATATATGAATTATACCACAATTCCGATTTCCTGTTTTTGTTATAAATCTCAGGATAAGAACCCTTGAAGATCAATTCATTCAACGTGTACTCTTTTCCAATATTTGAAATTTCACGAAAACTCAGAGGATATAAATCCAAAATCCCTAACCTTCCCGCAAGTGTCTGACTGATGTTTTCCTGCAACAGGATATTGTTGCTTCCTGTTAATATAAACAAACCGTCTTGTCCGGTACGGTCTAAAATTTCCTGCAAATAACTGAATAACGAGGGTACTCGCTGAACTTCGTCCAAAATAGCTCCCTGTGGAAAACGATTCAGAAAAGCACGGGCATCGGTTTCCGCTAACAACCGTTCATCAGGATTCTCCAAAGAAACATAAGGTTTGTCGGGAAACGTTTCCTGTACCAATGTAGTTTTTCCCGATTGACGAGGACCGACAAGCAAAACTGAACGAAATTCACCCGCATATTCGCCCAAAATAACCTTTAGTTCACGCTTTATCATAGTACTACTTTATGCAAAAATAGGAATCGTATCCCTAATTTTCATAAAAAAATAAGCTTAATATACATAAAACGGTATAAATTCTATTCTGTTTCACGATAAATCACATACAACCTGACACAATATAAATCCTGCATATACGCTTATGCCGTATTAATTGTCATGCTTTTTTCATTTTGTGTCCCAATTTGAATAATTTCGCAGGACATTTCAATTAGAAGTCACATTTACCTAAAACATTCTTGCAATGGCATTTGATCTTGACCTGATCCAGCGCGTGTACCGGGAGCTGCCCGGCAAAATTGCCGCAGCACGCACCTTGCTGGGGCGTCCACTTACTTTAGCTGAAAAAATATTGTATGCCCACACCGCAGAACCTCCTGCCGGCGCATATGAGCGTGGCAAAGACTATGTAAACTTTGCTCCCGACCGTGTGGCCATGCAGGACGCGACGGCCCAGATGGCCTTGCTCCAGTTTATGACCTGCGGGCGCGATAAAGTAGCCGTTCCCAGTACGGTGCACTGCGACCATCTGATACAGGCAAAAGTCGGCGCAGACCAAGATCTTGCAACTGCTGTTGATGTCAATAAAGAGGTGTATGCTTTCCTTTCTTCCATATCCAACAAATTCGGTATCGGCTTCTGGAAGCCCGGCGCCGGTATCATACACCAGGTAGTACTGGAAAATTATGCATTCCCCGGCGGGATGATGATCGGCACAGACAGTCATACGCCTAATGCCGGCGGACTGGGGATGATCGCCATCGGTGTAGGCGGCGCGGATGCCGTAGATGTAATGGCAGGACTTGCCTGGGAACTGAAACAACCCAAACTGATCGGCGTGAAGCTCACCGGGAAAATGAACGGATGGACTTCTGCCAAAGACATCATTCTGAAAGTAGCCGGCATCCTCACCGTTAAAGGCGGTACCGGCGCTGTCGTGGAATACTTCGGCGAAGGCGCCGACAGCCTGAGCTGTACCGGTAAAGCCACCATCTGCAATATGGGCGCCGAGATCGGAGCCACCTGCTCTATATTCGCATACGACGAAAAAATGGCCGACTACCTGCGCGGTACCGACCGTGAGGAAATTGCTGCAATGGCCGACGGCATCCGGGAACACCTCCGCCCCGACCAGGAAGTGTATGACAACCCAGCTAACTATTACGACCAACTGATCGAGATCAACCTCGATGAACTGGAGCCGCATATCAACGGACCGTTCACGCCCGATCTTGCAACACCGATCAGCCAGATGGCTGCCGCAGTAAAAGAACACGGATGGCCGGACGAAGTGGAAGTAGCCCTGATCGGCTCCTGCACCAACTCTTCCTATGAGGATATTTCCCGGTCGGCCTCAATAGCCCGCGACGCCATGTCGAAAGGACTGAAGGCCAGAAGTGAATTTACCATTACGCCCGGCTCTGAAATGGTACGCTATACCATTGAGCGGGACGGCATCCTGACCACCTTCGACAAAATGGGCGGCATCGTGCTGGCCAACGCCTGCGGCCCCTGCATCGGTCAATGGGCGCGCCATATTGATGACCCCAACCGTAAGAATACTATTGTCACTTCTTTCAACCGCAACTTTGCCAAACGCAACGACGGCCTGGCTTCGACACATGCTTTCGTTGCTTCTCCCGAGATCGTAACCGCATTGGCAGTAGCAGGCAGGCTCAGCTTCAATCCGCTGAAAGACAAGCTGATCAATGACGAAGGAGAAGAAGTAATGCTGGCTGAACCCAAAGGATTTGAAATGCCGCCCAGCGGCTTTGCCGTAGAAGACGCCGGTTACCAGGCGCCCGCAGCAGACGGAAGCCAGGTAGAGGTGATCGTTGACCCGCTGAGCGACCGGCTCCAGTTGCTGGAAGCATTCCCCGCCTGGGAAGGCACGGATCTTACCGGCCTGAGATTGCTGATCAAAGCCTACGGAAAATGTACCACCGACCATATCTCCATGGCCGGCCCGTGGCTGAAATATCGCGGCCACCTCGATAATATCTCCAACAACATGCTGATCGGCGCTATAAACGCCTATAACATGGAAACCAATAGCGTGAAAAACCAGATCACCGGGGAATATGACGAAGTGCCCAAGGTACAACGCGCCTACAAAGGCTTTGGTATGGGCAGTGTGGTGATCGGCGACGAAAACTACGGCGAAGGCAGCTCCCGCGAACACGCGGCTATGGAACCACGCCACCTCGGCGTACGTGCCATCATTGTAAAGAGCTTTGCCCGTATCCATGAAACCAACCTGAAAAAACAGGGAATGCTCGCCCTCACCTTTGTTAATAAAGAGGATTACGACAAAGTGCAGGAAGACGACACGATCGACATCACCGGCCTTACCTCATTTGTACCCGGCAAACAACTGACTATGATCCTGCACCACATAGACGGCAGCAAGGATGAAGTCCCGGTGAATCACAGTTATAACGAGCAGCAGATCGGATGGTTCAAAGCCGGCGGTGCACTGAACGTGATCCGTCAGGAAGCTGGAAAGTAAAAACGGGTGTCATTCCAATGAAAAAAACGTATCTCCTTATGGGGATACGTTTTTTGTTA
>JBEBVQ010000137.1:0-6454 GCA_040392625.1 Taibaiella soli
GAACTGTTCCAGCCGTTCGTATATCCCTTCTGTAACGATGGTTTCCTTACGCCATACGATACTGCCCAGTATCTGCTGCAATTGCTGCGGCGTGATCTGCTGCTCTGCATCACTCCAGGCATGCTCCGGATCCATATGACTTTCGATGACCACCCCGTCGTAATCCAGGTCTATCGCTTTCTGGGTTACGTCACGCAGCATTTGCCGGTTGCCGCAGATATGCGAAGGATCTACCAGGAACGGAAGATCCGGATAGCGGCGTTTCATCTCAATAGCGAGGTGCCACATGGGGGCATTCCTGAATTCCGTATTCCCGTATGATGAGAACCCACGGTGGATCAGCCCGATCGTTTCAATACCGGCTTTGCCCACCCGCTCCAGCGCACCTACCCACAGCTCGATATCCGCATTGACCGGGTTTTTAATGAACACGGGTATCTGTACCCCCTGCAACGCATCGGCCACCTCCTGCACGCTAAACGGATTAACTGTCGTACGTGCACCGACCCACAAGACATCTACATCAAACCGCAAGGCATCTTCCACCTGCCTGGCTGTTGCCACCTCCACGGCAATCGGCATACCGGTTTCAGCCTTTGCCTGCTGCAGCCAAGGCAGTCCCTGCACGCCCACACCTTCAAAATTACCAGGTCGTGTACGGGGCTTCCAGATACCGGCGCGCAGCACGTCCACCAGGCCGGTTTCCCGGAGCTGCCACGCCGTTTGCATCACCTGCTCTTCGGTTTCGGCGCTGCACGGCCCCGAAATGATCAGCGGCCGTTTGCTGCGGACAATACCGGACGCATCCTGCCCGTTAATCGCTGATTCCATAGAACAAGGCGTTGAATAGTAAGCAACATGCTTTATACAGTGTATAACCCTACAGTAAGTTACAATGTCATCCCAACGGAAGGAGGGATCCCATAGTACACTATTTCTTCTCCCGCACAGTATGCGCTATATCATTCCGGTGCTCGATCACTTCCAGGTTTTCATCCACGAAGTAGGCGCTTCCGAAACCATTGACATAGGAGCCTTTCATGGGACTCAGCTCTATCATGATAAAATCATCCATGCCCGTCAGCAGATCCAGCACCTTACCATGTGTTTCCTTCAGCTTTTCTACAGCCAGGTTCCATTCCGGCGTATCCCGTTCAATTTGTAATGTGGTTACATCAAAAGTAAGCCGGTCGCGGGCATAGATCTGCTTGGTTGCCGATTCATCTTCGATAAACATCACTGATGCTTTCTTCTGGTCTCTGAGGTTCTTTGTATGACGGGCCATAAAAGAGACCAGGATGTAAAATTTATTCCCGATCCGCACAAACGGAGCGTAGCTCGCAAGAGGGTTGCCATTCGCATCCAGGGTTCCGAGGATCACAGATTTACTGTTTGCTACCAGCTCTTGCACCGCAGGGGCAATGGGCTTTACTTTTTTCTGTACGTCCTGTACAGATGATGCATTATCAGCCATATTTTTCAAGATTGAAAGTTTGAGTTTTGATGAATAAAATAATCCCCAAAATTATTAAAAATTCCGGTACCGGCTTTTTCTGCCGGAAATAGTGAGCAAAAAGCCGCCTGGCGGCGGCTTTCAACATCAAAAGTAAACAGTCCTGTATATAAATCCGCCGCGACAAAGTTTGCCGCGGCGGATCATATTTACCAGATCACTGGCATCTGTTAATAGACAACCAGCTTTTCTGTCATTGTTTTATTACCACTTACCAACTGTACCATGTACATACCTTTTACGGTAACGGCCGTTGCGGGGATCTCGATTTTTGTCAATCCCTGCGGCATCAACTGCTGCTCTACGCGATACACAACTTTGCCGGTAACGTCTGTAACCTGCACCTGTGCCATGACGCTGAGAACATTAATGATCAGGTTTGCGCCTCCTTGTGTGGGGTTATGTGTAATGACCATACCCTGGCGTTGCATTACATCTTCGTTGTCACCGGTAGGGAACTGACTTACATGGATACGGTCCATATAGAAGTTGTTACCCGACCCCAGCATATTCTGGGATGTACCGGGACGGAAACGGAAACGGAACATAACACCGTTACTGCCTGATCTGGCAACCTCAGGGATCGGAAGGCTCTGCAATTTCCATGCACCCATCCATTCGGGAACAAACTCGTAAGTCAGTATTCCGTTGTTACCAATATCAGCTTTAGACAAGGTAGCCAGGGGGAACCAGTTATCACCGCAATTCACCGAGTAATGAATAACAAGCGAATCATTCATTTCAGCGGGGTTGGAAGTACGGAACGCACCGGCTGACATAAAGTTCAGGTTACAGTTAGCCGCATATTCCGGTGCAGACAGATCAAATACCGGAGTGAAGAAGTCGTCATAATCTCCACGGGGTGTACCTGTGAGGAATGAAGGGATGGTGGTACGTTTGTCGTAATTCCGGTAATGAATGGAATAGTTGTCATAATACCCTGTACCTTCATGTATTGCCCACTGGAAATAGTTATCGTAATAGTTAAACATCGGCCATTTATCTACATCACCTTCAGGAGTAAACTCCTGATAGTATCCCATAGCTTGTTTAGGTGTGGGATCAGCAACATAAATCGGCGTACGTGTCACAGTGTTGCTGCCGGTATTATTACCGGTTGCAGTCAGTGAAACAGTAACCCATCCCGGTTCGGTAAACGTAACCCCACTGTTGATCGCCGGCAATGTGGATGAGGAAGGATTGGCGCCGTTGGAGAAAGTCCATGCCCTGCCTGTTATCGTATCATTCCAGCTCCGGTCTGTGAAACCAAAACGGGTAGTACCATTGGCACAGCCATATACCTTATCTGTTGCATTTGCTCCAATCAGCCTGTTTACAGAGAAATCTGCCACGGGTGCAAGATCCGGTAAGGGCGCCAGTGCACCTGTAGCCTTCAGGTTCGCATCGGATATCAGATTACTCCGGCCTGCTACACTGGAATTAAGAGCAGCCCGCATACGTTCTGCCTGGCCGGCCGTGAACATTTTGGAGCAATAAGTATAGTCCATAACGTTCTGGGCATTGGTAGTGTCGGGATAGTCTATCACAAGCGCTTCACCGGTAATAGTATCGCGTCCGGTTACTTTAAAGTATCCGTAGCGCATTACTATATTATAGAAATACCCGTACTTGTTGTCGTCATCCACCGCATTTGTAATGCGCATAGCTCCGGGTACCTCATCTACATATTGGATAGTAGGGGTATCTCTGAGTGCTGCCGGATTTTCAGTAAATACAAGTTCGTAACCTACACCGGCCGGTACCGTAAGTGCAACCGGTACCCGCTGCCTTGCAAACGATACCGTAGTATTGCCTGTATAACTGGCCACTATATTTGTGTTATTTGTGTCCCTTACTGCTATGGTAAACGGACTGCCGATCGTGTCTGTCGGGTAAATATCCACTGAATCGATGTATATCCTGGTTGGCGTATTGAACGCAATTCCTTTATCGATAAGCCGATCACCGACAACATCCGGCGCTGGTTTCCCCACAGTAGCGTTGGAAGTGTCATAGCTGATATTCCAGTTATAGAAATAATTATACAGCGAAGCCGTATGGTCTTCCTTCAGCTCTATTACACCGGGAACACTTTTAGGATAACCGGTACCGGCAGCATCACGCAATGCACCGGGGTTACTACGGAATACGATTGCATAACCGGAATCGGCAGGGACGTTAAAATCCACCGGTACGACCTGTGCTCCGCCACTGGTGGTGACGCTGCCGGAGAAGGAATCCACCACATCGCCATAATGACGCAGCAGGATCGTAAAGGGAGTGCCTGCAATACCGGTAGGATATATATCAAGCGAGTCTATCGTCAATTGCTTACGGGCCACAAACTGGATGCCCCAGATATTTGAATTGGAAGCAGCCGGTATGCTGGCAGCAGTAAGACTCAGCCTGCCCATAGACATTTTTGAAAATATACAGACGGTATCGTAAATATGCACCGGCGCACATCCGCTACCCATATGCCCTTCTGTGGGCGGTGTATCTTCCACATCATCGTCACCACAGGCAACCTCAGGGTTATTTGTTGCGCCCCAGGGATGGTCGAGATTCAACGAATGGCCGATCTCATGGGAGAGTGTATTATCGCGATGCACATAATTCCAAACGGAGATAACACCGTCATAATACGGGAAAGCTGCAGCCCCGGCTGGTTTCAGTGCATATGCTGCCGCACTGGAAGTACTGGGGAAGCCGTTTACAACCCATATATTAAGATAGGAATCCGGAGGCCAGAGGTCAAACTTGGACTGGTCGCTGGCATTGGTCGTCAGATAAGATCTGCGACGGGTAATACCGCGGGTAGGATTGCCGCTCGGATCTTTCGTAGCAAGGTGAAAACGGATATTTGCCTTACCGATATACCGGATATTTGTTCCCGGTATATTGCCCCGGTATTGAGGAATTACTTCCGCAGTATCCGCATTCTCACGATTGTACATCCGGTTGATCCGCACCAATTCATTGAACACGGTATCATCGGGAATGTATTCATTACCATAATCATGAATGATATGAAAAACAACCGGGATATGGTACACTTCATCGTCTGCAGTGGATCTGGCAAAACGGCGGATATCCATCTCTTTCAGCTTCTGCTGGATATCCTGCTGTAATTGCTGCTCATATAGCGTTACATCCGGATTGATCTGCCGCAATTTGGTATGTACCTCATCTGTGTAGCAGCGAAGTGTTGTCTGAGCCGTTACCATGCCTGAAAGGCATGCGGCGGCAGACATCAGTAAAATAGCTTTTTTCACCATTTTTTATTGTTATAAATTAATAAGCTAAACGCCCAAAGATAGTGATTCCTGTTAAAAAATACTTAGTTCTTTCCGGGATTTTTTTCCAGCCACACAGTAGGCAAATAACTATATATCCGCCGGGCTATTTTACAGTTTTATCAATAATGTACAGGTATGGATAATCCGGAAGATACGAAGGCATAACATATGGTTCACGGCTTTTAAAGGTAGCAACCGGCACCTGCTCTGCAGCCAGCCGTTCCATATCCTCCGGAGGCAGCCACCAATGTATGGCGGCGATGTCTTTGTGATAAAACATAAGCTCCACATCTTCAAATTCATTAAGTCCGACAACAATTTTTACATGCTCCGGGATATAGTTCCGTATATTTTTATACACTGCAGTATTATGAACTTTCCGGTTCCTTTCATGATTATCAGCCGAAAAATACCGTTTCCACTCCCCGGGTCTCAGCGAAAGCCAAAGGGCAACGGGGAGCACCACCACTGCGGCCCACCGTTTGCCGGATCTGAAGCAAACCGCATACAGGCTGATCGCAATGAACATCATACAGATGGGCGCTATCATAAAAAAATAGGAATGGACTTTGGTTTGGACAATAAAAGAAAAAAAGCATAAAACAAACAACAACAGCACCGTAAATGCATACAATAATCTGCTGTTGCGCCGCTTCATAAAAAAAGCAAGCAGGATGCCCGGAGCAATCCCCAGCCACAGCCAGGAGCCAAAATATGACCCTGCCGCCCTCAGATAATACCAGATACTACCGGTATGGCCTTCCAGCGCTTCAAAAATATGCCGGGTATTATAAGCGGCCTCATAGCGGGCTTCTTCCGGAAATGCGCGATGTATATATATCTGCCAGGGAATGAATACAATGCAGCAGACAGCAAGCGCCACCATAAAACGCACCAGGTCTTTTCGGTCTTTATGTTTCAGGTCAATCAGCAAATTGACGCCCCAGGCCAGAAAAACAGCCAGCCCGGTCAGCCATTTATTCAGTATGGCACAACCGGAAAAAAGACCGATCAGCAAAACCCAGTACCATTTCCCCGACCGTTCATACGCAGCATAAGCCCAAAGACTGGCCAATACATAAAACCCGAATGCCACGTCGTTGTGGTCCATCCCCTTAATACCCATGATCAGTGTAAGATGATAATGGGAAAAACACAGCAGGCCGGCAGCAATCAGCCCTGCTGTTTTATTTCCCGTCACCAGCACCGTAATGCGATACAGCAGCAGGATCATCAAAGCCCCCATGATCACGCTGGGGAGACGCAGCGCCAGTTCAGACACGCCAAACACCTTCATACTCAGCGCCATTTGCCACATAAACAGCGGTTGCTTATGCAGCCAGATATGATTACAGCACCAGGCTGTATAATCCTCATGCGGCAGCAGAGCGGATGTCTTCAGCATCGGTTTAAACGGCTGATCCATCATATTCCGGGCTACCAGGGCATGAAAACGCTCATCCCAATCGTGCAGAAAAGGATCGGCCTGAGCAAAATATAATCTGATCGCTGCGGCGATCAACATCAGCAGTATGGCTATATGCCCGTGGCGGACAACCAAGTTCTTCATCAAGGCAAAAAAAACGTTAAAATAAAGGAACTATTCCAACTATACAAAGCAGCTATACAAGACCCGGCAATA
>JBEBVQ010000138.1:0-6407 GCA_040392625.1 Taibaiella soli
CCCTGCAGCATAACCACCTGCAAAGATGTGCGAAAAAGAGGGGCTGACAGCGGTACCGCTCACATCGGGATACAGCTTTGTCGCACCCATAACTGCTGCTTCAAAACCAGGGATGCTATCTCCTTGCGGTAATCCACCGGTATGATACGCCATATCCAGCAGGCCGAACCCGACCTGTCGCAGCGTCTGGTATCCCTGCATGAAATGGGCCGACTGTACAATCTTGTCAATCTTCTCGTCAGGCAGCGGCTCGCCTGTCTGGTAGTGCCGGGCAAAGCCGGTCAGAAAATCTTTTTCGTAGCAATAATTCTCCATAAACTGGGAAGGAAGCTCCACAAAATCCCAATAAACATTCGTGCCCGAAAGGCTTTCATATTTTGTATCCGCCAGTATGCCATGCAGCGCATGGCCGAATTCGTGGAATAACGTTGTTACTTCTGTGAACGTAAGCAGCGAGGGCTGGTCGCCCGCAGGCCGGGAGAAATTGCAGACGATGGAGATATGGGGGCGGATATGCTGTGCCTCATCCCGGTACTGTCCCCGCCACGAGGTCATCCAGGCGCCCGGGCGTTTACCCTTTCTCGGATGAAAATCGGTATATAGTAATGCCTTATGCTCCCCTTCCTCAAATATTTCGTACACATTTACTTCCGGGTGGTACCGCTCAATATCTTCCCGCAGCGCAAAACGAAGTCCGTACAGCCGGCCAGCGGCATCGAAAGCGGCCTGCAGCACCTGGTTCAGCGGGAAATAAGGCTTCAGTTCTTCTTCGGAGAACGCATACTTAGCCTCTCTCAGTTTTTCGGCATAATAAGCATGATCCCAGGGCATCAGTTGTTTAATATCATCCTTCGCTGCCAAAGTCGCCAGTTCCTGTATCTCTGTTTCAGCAAAAGGTTTGGCCCTGTCGAGCAGCTCCTGTAAAAAGCTGGTCACCTTTTTCTGACTGCCGGCCATCCGTTCCTGCAATACAAAATCCGCATGGTTCGCGAATCCGAGCAATTGCGCCCGCTCCTGCCGGAGCGCCGTTATTTTCCGGATATTTTCTTCGTTATTGTATTCATTATCCCCGAAAGCCCTGCTGCCTGCTGCAAAATGGATCTGCTGCCTCAACGCCCGATTGTCTGCATATTTCAGGAAAGCCATTAAGCTCGGGGCTTGCAATGTAAATACCCATCCTTCCAGATCTCTGCCGGCGGCTTCGTCTGCGGCGGCCTGTATCGCCGACTCCGGCAATCCTTGCAGGTCTTCCCGGTCTGTAATATGTAAGGTGTAAGCATTCGTTTCATGCAGCACATTCCGGGCAAACTGTACGCCCAGCACCGACAATTCCCCGTCAATGTCCCGGATCCGTTCCTTTTCTGCTGCACCAAGCAGGGCGCCGTTGCGAATAAACCCCTTATAAGTCTTGTCGAGCAGGCGGACATCTTCCGGATCAAGAACAGCCATGTCAGTATGGTCCGCCACGTATTTTACCCGCTCAAACAGCGCTTCGTTCAGCATAATATCATTACTGTGAGCGGCCAGCAACGGGGAAACAATCTGCGCTGTTTCTTCCAGGGAGTCGTTGGTTTCCGCAGAGTTAAGATTAAAAAATACAGCAGATGCGATCCCGAGCTTTTTTCCCGCTTTTTCAAGCGCTACGATCGTATTGGTAAAATCCGGTGTCCGGCTATCATCAGTAATAGCTGCAATTTCCTGGCGGGCTTCCTCTATCAGTGCCCGGATCGCCGGCTCATAATGCTCATCTTTGATCCGGCTGAAGGGTACACTCGCAAACGGAGTATTGAAAGCCTGTAAAAACGGATTGCTTATCATAATTTTTCAGAATGGTGGGTATAAAAAAACAGAGCGCTGCAAAGGTAGCCTGTTTTCTGCTTCAGCTTTGGCGCAATGATTAAAAAATAAAAATCAGCGGAACTTATCTTACATTTAACACACAGGAACAAAACAACAGTCATATGTGGCATAAGATCACAACAACGGCTCAGCTTACGACGCTCGAAGCCGGAGAAAATATCATAAAATACCCGGTGTCGGGCGAACCGGCGGCAGACTTCAATGATGCCAACCCGGATAATATATCCTTACGGGTAGTTACGCAAAATGACCCCCTCAATGAAATACTCGCTATCACGGTAATGCCCAGCAGCGTTAAGTACGATGCGATCCTCGGTTTCGGGGGCATTGTCTTCGGGCCGGTACAAAAATCCTATGATGCGCTCATTACAGAAGGCGTATGGTGGTTTTTCGACCATAGCACCCGGGAATAGCAGGAGCCGGCACAGCACAAAAACATTATCCGTATGGCATCATGAAGACTGATCTGACAAGGGCGTACCTGGCTCTGGCCGTGGTGTGCCTGGCATGGGGCACCACATATTTCGCCATGCTCATTGGTGTGCAGACATTCCCGCCTTTTATGTTTTCAGGCATACGGCAGGCTGCCGCCGGCATCATACTGTTCGTGTTCCTGTTGCTTTCCGGCAGGCTGAGCAAGCTGTCGTGGCGGGATGTCCTGCATTTATGCATACCGGGCATCCTGATGATCTCACTGGGCAATGGAATGATCGGATGGACAGAACGCTATATCCCCAGCGGGCTGGCGGCGCTGATCGTATCGGTTATGCCTGTCTATATCGTCATGATCAGCTACGTCAGCGGCGCCGACCGTAAAAAGCCGAATGCCCGGATACTGGCCGGCCTCCTGCTGGGCACGCTGGGTGTTATTCTTATCTTCCGGGACAATGTGAAAGACCTTGCCAACCCGGGTTATTTTACCGGGATGATCGTTGCTTTCATTGCGTGTTTTGCCTGGGCATCCGGCAGCGTATATGCCAAATACAAACCTGTGCGCGTCAGCGCCCTGACCAATGCGGCCATACAAATGACCGGCGGCGGACTGACGCTGGTGCTGGCAGGTTTTTTCCTCGACGATCTGTCTGAATTTAAAACCATCTCTTCCGAAAGCATCTGGTCGCTCCTGTACCTGATCGTCGTCGGCTCGCTGCTGGCCTACAGCTGCTTCGTCTATGCGCTGGAAAAGCTCCCGGTGGGGCTGGTATCCATTTATGCCTACATCAATCCGTTCATCGCCCTGCTGCTGGGTTTTTTCTTCCTGGATGAAAAGCTGACGTGGATGACGCTGCTGGCTTTGTCCGCCACATTGAGCGGTGTTTATTTCATCAACCGGGGATACCGGAAACCCTAACAATGATTATCGGCCGGCATTTGCCATCATCTTTTCGTACCGGACCACTTCATTATTTATGGCCGGCAGGCTGTGCAGGTAATCATAGATCGCTTCGAGATCAGACACCGACATACCGGCATACATCGTCCACGGCATCGGGGAATTGAGATCGGCAGCCGTATATACAGGAGAGTGATAGCTGCTGTCTGTGTATGATTTGAACCGCTCTACGAACGCGGTACGGGTCCAGTTGCCGATACCATTTTCCGTATGCGGCGTAATGTTGGGTGAACGTACGATACCGGCAGGCATACGAAACTCCATCCCGCCGCCAAACTCGCTCCCCGGCACGATCCGGCCCTGCTCCTGTTTGCTGTGACAATCCACACAACTGGCGGCATTCACCAGATACCTGCCATAATTGATACGGTCGCTTTCGACTGGCCGTTCCTGAAATGAAGCGTCCTCCGGCATCGTATTGATCAGCATGGATACCGGAAAATCCATCTCCCGCGTTGGCAGCGTATTGGCCACCGGAGCGAGGGTACGGATGTATGCAATGATCGCATAAAGATCCTCACGGTCCATATGCCCGTAATGCTGATAAGGCATTACCGGGAACAATGCATCCCCGTTCTTACGCACACCGCAAGTTATGGCCCGGAGTATCTCTCCGTCTGTCCAGTCCTTCAATGCAGCAGGAGTAATGTTCCGTGCATAAAAAACACCGGGGAATCCCATATTCCGGTCAAATACTTCACCACCGCCACCGAGACCGGCAGCCGCAAGAGGGCCGGAAAACAGAGACCAGTCGCGGGTGCTGTGGCAATCCATACAAACGGCCACATGATGCGCCAGGTAGCGGCCACGCTCAATCCTTTCCGGCGTTTGCTCAATGTGGATATCAGGAGCGTCGCCGACATTGGGTAAAGCAGTATTTAAGTAAATACCGGCGCCGGCAATAATTGCGATAAACAACAATAGGATAATGCCTGTAATTTTGAATATCTTTTTCATATAAGAGAATATATATTTGGGAAACAATAGAAACGTTTCCCAAATATAAAAATATATCTCCGAATATTACAAATAAAGATATCCTCTTGTACCGACGGACCGTAACAACCCCGGCGTTGGTCAAGGAAGCAGCACTGCGTCTATCACATGAATGATCCCGTTGGATGCGGGTACAGACGCCACTATTTTCGCAGCATTATTGATCAGGATATCATCCCCCTGCCTTGATATCTGAATATTGCCTCCGTTCACCTGCCCCAGGCTCTGACCATCCTGCAGCATATCTTCTTTGAATACACCGAGGGAAACATGATATTCCAGGATATCGGCCAGCTTAGCGCGATTGGCAGGCTTCAGCAGATCATCGAGCGTACCTGCCGGGAGCTTGTCGAAAGCGGCATTGACCGGAGCAAATACCGTAAACGGCCCTGCATTGGACAATGCATCTACCAGGTTTGCCTCCTGTACCGCCTTCACCAGGGTTGAATGATCCTTACTTCCCACCGCCACCTGTACCACATTTCTTTGGGATACATCATCGCTCACAGCAGATTGGCCGACTTGTACCGGCGCCTGAGCATCGTTGCCGGCAGCAGGATCTGAGGGGCTGCTGCAATTTATAAATGTCGTAATAAGTAAGCCGTGCAGGAACAGCATTATGATCTTTTTCATAGATTATTAATTTTATGGAATAAAACTAACATCATTTAGAAAAAGAAAATATGATCTATATCATAAAAAGGTGTGATCTATATCATAAGAAGAAAAATAAGGGTGTATATATATCGCAGAAACGGTGAACCAAGTCTTAATAGTACTTGTCATGGCGGCCTTGAGCCGCCATCGCCTAATCCATACTATAGCCATTCTTAATAAATTGCAGCCGCAGATCATCCGGCAAGTAACTGTGCTTCCGCCTGCGTCAATTCGTAATCAACCGCTGCACTATCAAGTCCTGTTTCCACCTGTGAAAACAATTGCCTGTAATAAAGAATACCCTCCAGCAGGTTCTTCTTAAAGATCTCTTTATGACGCTTCATTTTTTCTGTCACCGGTCCCGTTTTCCGGTTCAGCTCCTTGTTGTAATACCTGATATACATATGCAGCTCGTTTACGAACATGTGCAGCCGCTTTAGCTGGTTGCCGATAAAGGCTCTGCCATATATATGATCCACCATTTCTTTAAGAGAAAAGACTCCCGAAAAATAGGCCAGGTTCGGGCCGGGGCAAATAGTCACCGCCGACAGCTTATGCTTTACCGGTATTTGGTTCTTCAGCAATGCAGCAGCGCCCAGCCCTTCGCACAGGCAATCTTTTTCGGTCACCCGTTCTATCGCTTCATGCAGCTCATCCGGGGGAAGCCCGCTTTCCTTTAATTGTTTTATTTTAAGATGCTGATATTGCCGGGATGCCGTGCAGATAGGTATCTCCGTAAACTCCGTATCGCTGGAAAGGTATTTCTTATAGCAGGGGCTGCCCGGTCGCCCTTTGCGAATCCGCTCCTGCCTTTGGGCTTCTGAAGTGCTGTTACGGAAATTATTGAACGGCACACCGAGAGGCGAGGCATAGCTCAGGTAATAATCTTCCTTCCGGGCATTAGCCAGTTGTTGCAGGGTACCGTCATCCACCGTGGTCGCTTCCGGTACCAGCAGGAAAGGGCTTCCCCACCCCACGCTGTCCAGGCCATAATGATCCAGCAGGAAAGCCTGTTCCTGCGCCGTCCCGACGCCTCCCTGCGCCGTGATCCGCTGCTCCGGCATGTCTGAAAAAGTAGGGATACCCTGTGTGGCATGCGCCTCACGGCATTGCTGATACAGCTCCTCCCGCAGCGATGCCCTGTTCTGTCTGAATACTTCAAGGATAGGCCCCAGCAACAGGCCATCGGTGGGGAATGCATGCCCGCCGCAATTCAATCCCGACTCGATCCGGAATTCGGAAACCCATATCCCCTTTTTAGCGAGGATCTTTCCCTGTATAAGCGCCGAACGGTAGTCGCTGACTTTTATAATGACTTTCTTCTGCAGCGCTCCCCGGCTATCCGGATAAAAACCATCCAGTTGTCCGAGGTACTGATACAAACGGGGATTATAGCCGGCCGAGAACACTACCGACGAGCTTAATGTGCTATGGGCAAAGCCCCGCAGCGCCGACATGGCATCCGCATATTCAGGCGGCAGTACCGCTCCGTCTTTGGTAT
>JBEBVQ010000139.1:0-6398 GCA_040392625.1 Taibaiella soli
ACAGCCTTGTATTACCCGGCGAAAAGGCACATCCGAAAGCAGCATGGCCGGTATCCAGCATCAACGGATTGGAAACCGTTCCGGTTGCCGTATTAAAATCGAACAGCTCGGCAAATGAACCGGCGGTGGCGCAAATAGCCAGCTTTTTATAATCATGGCTGATTGCCATCTGTCCGTTTGTCCAATATTGATTCCTGCCCCCGGCTGTGGGAACATTGCCGGTACTGCCAACGTTAGAAATGACCGGACTAAGACTGATGCCTGTGGGTGTGATCTCATATGCCGAAAACCGGTTGAATTCCATTGAATGTACCAGCAGCCACACATTACAGTTGTCGCCCGGCACTGCGATCATTTTATCACACAGGGTTTCTCCCATAAACTGCCACTGTTGACCGGGCACGATACCACCGTTGCCACCATTGAGCTGCATGTCCACCACCGAATAATACAGCTTACCGTACAATGCAACCGACACCGGCGCATGATAACCCGGATGTGTGAGCGAGAATATGTAATATTTATCGGGATCGCCGGGAACAGGCACCACAAGTGTACCTTGTGTGGTAACCTGTGTGACGGGTGTAAGATTCAGTGCTCCGGGATGCAGCGGAGCGGGCCATATCAGGTTATGGTTCCGGTCCCAGACATGGCTGCCGTTGGTATAAAACAGAAGCTGCCCGTTCCGGTCGCTTACGCCGACACTGGCCTGACCGGTATGACCGTTACTGTTGGGCGCTCCCGAAACCGCCGTACGGATCGGTACAGGTTGCCCGCTGTTGAAATCCAGACCTGCAAATATGCCAAACACCCATACCCTGTTCTCGGGGATATCGTACTGGGCATGTGTAATAAACGGCCAAAGCAAACCCACAACAAAAAACACAAGGATCCTGAACAACACCCCAAACCGGTTATACCCCTGCATTGCAGGAGTATAACTTCCGGGGCTCTCTTTCGTCAGGAAACTTCTAAACTGTATCATTGCCACATACCGCTATCACGAATTTACAAAATCGCAAACTGCTACCTGTCTATTTTCACAACTTTTTGTACCCCCAGCGTTTGCCCGGAAACATCCGTGATACGCGCTGTGTACATGCCTTGTTGTATAGCTGCTATGGAAATAAAGTTTGTACCGGGATACAATACCGTTTCCGAAACCAACCGGCTATCAAGGCCGTATATGGCGAGCTTTCCGGCAACGGATATATCTATATGCAGCGTTGTGTGTGCCGGGTTCGGATACAGACGCCATACCGCAGCACCGGCAACATCTGCTACCGCATCGGTGGCAATACTATAAGCAATACAGGCCGATGTATCGGTACATCCGTCCACCGTAACGGCCACAGCATAGTTTCCGCTTTTCTGCGGCGTAAAGCTTTGTGAATCTGCCCCACTGATTGCAGCATACTGATCATCACAATCCAGCCATTGCCAGATAGCATTGGACTCCCCGGCAACCAGCTTGTTCTGATCTGCCGTCACGGATATGTTTACCGTATCAATCGTCAGCGCAAGCACCACATTGCTGTCGCAGCTATTAGAGTGGGGGTACGTGTGCACATAAAACCCGGTTTCGAGGTAGGTAATCGTATCATAGAGATAGCCGTCACAATTGGCAACGCGGAAGAGCGTATCCCATGAACTGTGCACAATAGTCAGGTCTATGGTCACCAGGCTGTCGCAACCCGCGACATTGGTAAGCACCTGATTGTACTGGCCGGACTGGGTGTAAACCGTGCCGAAGAAATCAAACGTATCACACTGCATCGGCGGTGTATAAAGACTGGGCGCAGAGCTTTTTCCTACCGTAAGATTGATGGTGATCATACTATCGCAGCCGGCGGCATTCACAGCCAGGGTGCTGAACATCTGAGAGGTGGTGTATGCATTACCACCATAGTGAAATGTATCACATGCCTTTTCGTCAATCACCGGACTGAGGCTGGAAACACAGGATGCCTGCCCGATCTTATGTACAAAAATATCGCTGCTGCCTGCGGAGGCCAGAGACGGTGCTGCTGCCTGCGGATCCGGATTAAAAACAATAGTATTGAAGAATGCGCCGGTAGTATATATATTACCCGCATCGTCAAGCGCAATGCCATTGCCGACATCATTACCCGCGGCGCCAAATGTACGTACCCACGACAGGTTCCCTGCGTCTGTAAGGCCCATGACGAAAATATCCGAATTACCTTTTGATTTTGCATAATACACTTCCGCCCCGGGAGCAAAATCCACATTAGCATAATCTATCCGGCCGGTTACATAAGCTTTGCCTGCAGCATCTACGGCAATTGCTTCTCCGAAAAACTTAGGCGGTTCTTCGGAGCCTGACGCCATCATCGGGCCGCCAAAACCGGATGCATACACAAAGTTGCCGCCTGCATTTAGTTTTGAAACAAATATATCCTGGTAAAAGACCTGTCCATGGACCATATAAGTTCCGTTCGGATCAAAATTTGCAGAGTCGGAAAAATATCCTGTTGTGTAAATATTTCCCGCAACATCCACAGCAACATCCCGCGGCTGGTCATTCTTTTTCCCGCCGAGTTTCTTTACCCAGGTAAAATTCCCGTTGGTATCTCCTTTATAAACGAATATATCCGAAAGCCCGTCCGAGGTAAGCGTATTACCGGAAGCGAACGTGACGGAATTGGCAAAATTCCCGGTAAGTACCAACGCATTACTGCCCGGCTGAAGCGCCACACCATAACCTGCATCCCCACCCGTGCTGCCAAAACTATGCGACCATTTAAAATTGCCGTCCCTGTCGAGCTTGCTGATAAATATATCCGTGCTGCCGTTGGAGGTAAGCGTGACAGCGCCAAAATCTGCGGCAGTAGCATGTTGAAAAAAGGAACCTGTGATATATACAGATCCGGTGTTATGATCCACTGCCATATCCCAAAGCGCCTCCGTACTACCGCCACCGGCTCTTTTTGCCCATACCAGCGTACCGCTGCTGTTTATTTTACACACAAAATATCCACTCCGCCGGCAGATGTCAGGTTCGTGCCCAGCACATCCGCAGCCGTTGTAAACGTACCTGCTACATAAACGTTACCGTCTTTGTCCACCCCGACAGCCCGCCCGTAATCCAGACCGGTACCACCCATGTTTTTAGCCCAACTGGTAGCGCCGGATCCGTTCAGCTTTACAATAAAAGCGTCCATACCTTGGGAGGTTAGCGTTGTACCTGAACCGCTGATGTTAAACGAAACACCCGAGCCGTTAAAATTGCCGGTAACATATACATTTCCCGAACCGTCCGCCGCAATGGCATTCCCGGCTTCCACATTCGTGCCGCCGATCTTTCCTGCCCAGCCCTGTACAACGCTCTGCGCACGGGACTGCAGCGACAACAGGAACATAAACAAAACACACAGGGATAAAGAACTTCTCATATTTTTAGTTTTTTAAATGAGGAAATACTATTTTCTTACAAGAGCAGATACCCGCAGGTGAATAATGGCGCCCGGACTGTGTAATCGGGTTTCCGACCCTGTCTTTAGCAAAAATAGCCGTTTGCATCTTCGGCATGGTACAGTCAAACACGTACACAAAAAAAATTGGGTGTTTATACCCATGCTGTAGCGCCGGTAAATAAGCCGGCAAGGTGGTACTACCGAGCTTGGAGATAATGCCTGAGTCAGGTTCAAGGCAGGAAAGCGGATTGACACCAAGCCCTGCTTTGGGCAGCGGGGCCTGGTGTCCACATCCGCTGCTCATAGTATAAGATTCCGCTCGAAAGCCGCAAGCTGGTCGTCTGTAAAATCAAGGTGGGTCACAAACCGCACCAGGTGCCTGCCGAATGTTACACAGTGTATCCCTTTGCCGGCCATGGCGGCAACAAAGTCTTTCGCAAGCATATCGCCGGGTAATTCAAAGATCACAATATTGGTAGTGATGGGATAGACCGACTTGACAAAGCTCTTTTTGGAAAGGATCTGTCCGATGGCTTTTGCCCGCCGGTGATCTTCGCTCAGCCTGTCTATGTTGTGATCCAGCGCATAGATACCCGCCGCCGCCAGGAAGCCGGCCTGCCGCCACCCTCCGCCCATTGCCTTGCGGAATCGGCGCGCTTGTTTAATGACCTGTCTGGTACCCAGCAGCAGCGACCCGACAGGGCATCCCAATCCTTTGGACAGGCAAATAGAGACGGAGTCGAAAACTTCGCCATAGTCCCGCGGTGTTTCATTGGTTTCTACGATCGCATTAAAAAGCCGGGCGCCGTCAAGATGCAGGACAAGGTTATTATCAGTGCATACTTGCTTTATGTTCCTGATCTCATTAAAATCATAAATACTCCCCCCGCCTTTATTCACCGTATTCTCCAGCGATACAAGCCGCGTTACCGGCTGATGTATATCCTCGGCATTGTTGATCGCCTCTTGTACCTGTTCTGCATTGAGCCGCCCCAGGTCGCCATCCGGTGTTTTTGCAGAAGAAAAGGCATTTAAGGCAATGCCCCCGCCTTCATACAGATAGATATGGGAAAGCCGGTCGCAGATCACTTCGCTGCCCGGCTGACAATGAACCCGGATGGCGAGCTGATTGGTCATGGTGCCGGAAGGGCAAAACAAAGCGGCTTCCATGCCAAACATATCCGCAGCTTTCTGTTCCAGCGCGTTTACCGTGGGGTCGTCCCCAAACACATCATCGCCGACTTTTGCTGCCGTCATTGTCTGCAGCATGGCAGCAGAGGGCCTTGTGATTGTATCGCTTCTCAGGTCAATGATGGCAGGATTCATATAATATCGGTTAAGCAGGGTGATCCGGAAGCAAATATAATTGCTGTGTGATTTATTTTTATGATCGGGCGGAGGAATTATATACGATGATCAAAAATCCGACAGACTCACCACCGTATCCGCCACCGGGTACCACATATTTGCCGGCTTGCCCGTCAGCGGCGCCAGCTCGCCATCGCGTACATTGGCTGCATTGGCCTTTGTGGAGAGGTACCGCTCCAGGATGTTCTGCACCCGGCTGTCGCGCATGAACAGACCGTGGAAGTCTATGTTATTGCCCAATTCTTCGAGGAAGGTTTCCTTCTTCAGCGCAACGGTCTTGATATGATCCCTGTACACCGTAGCGCTGATCGCCGGTACGGTGCCGTCGCCGCCCAGCAGGGCGCTGTCTTCCGCCTGTTGCGCCAGATCTTTTTTATTGATCTGATTCAACTGGATGATGTTGTCTTCTTTTGCCGCTTTCAGGTAGATCAGTGTTTCGTCCTGTATCCCGACCAGGATCACCATGCGTTGCCGCAATTCCAATGGCAGTGCTTTCAGATCGGCCATGCCGCCGGAGCGGAACGTACGCAGGTCTTTCAGCCGGGCGTCAAACAACTTTTCCATTTTAGCATACACATTCGGCTGCCAGTATTTTTTCTCCAACAGGCTGAGCGGCTTGCCATCGCTCATGTAGGTAATTGCATTTTCATACACCGGCAGCAGCTCGTAGATGGAAGGGAATGTCCGCACCACTTCGCGGATATCTTCATCGCGTCCGAAGATGTTGTTGAGAAAGCTGCGGAAACCGCCATCGCCTTTGATCATATGGATGAGCGCATAGGGCGAGCCGAGGAACGGCGGTGCGCAGAAGATCACCTTGCCGATATGCCTGTAATCTGCTACCTGGTTGAGGTAGCAGCCGAACACCAGCCCGCCCATGCTGTGGGTGATGAAGTGGAAAGCTTCCGGTTTATGTGGTTTCAGCTTCTCTTTCAGGTATTGCACAAAGACATTGAGCCGGCGGCCGTTCTCTACGTTTGAGAGCCGCCAGTCGTAGCCGAAGAGGTACACCGGGTGTGTGATTTGCTTACCCGTATTCAGCTTGCGGAACAGGTTGACGATGGTTTTTTCGTAAGGCAGCTTTGCAATGCTTTCGCGTTCGATGATGCTTTCGATCCGCTCGTCGTAGAGCGGGCGTTCCTGCAGCCGTTCTTCGAGGTAAGGCCCCATGATCCTGGTCTGCAGCGAAGTGCCGATGTTGTCGAATGCTTTCCATACGGATTCAAAGCCAAAGCTGTTGGCATTGACCAGGTTGGTGGCTTCAATACCGGGGATGAATATGATGGGGGTCATGTGCTGTCATGTTTTAAAGGGGAACAGGATAGCTTATCTTATAAAGATATGAAAAATTGCACATGGCATGCGACGGGTGCAATTCAAATCTTTGCCAGCCAGAATTGTAACAGTGAATATCGGGCTTAGGTCTTGGAGGCTTCGACTGAGCTCACGTTTCGACTCCGCTCAACGTGACACATACTCGCTTGTCAGGCTGAGCCCTTCGAACCCGGTCCGAAGCAAAGTTGAATTTGGGGTAGCGAAGATTTGAATTGCGCCCCATACGACGGACACAGGTTCGATTTCCCACCCTGTGAC
>JBEBVQ010000140.1:0-6388 GCA_040392625.1 Taibaiella soli
ATGAGATCATCACGATAAAGCCGGGCGCTACGCAAGTGATCCATGTGCGTCTTTCTGCAAAAGAAGAATCACTCCAGGAAGTAGTAGTGTTGTCTGGGAAGAGAAGATACCGCAATAAGGATAACCCCGCGGTGGAGCTGGTGCGGCAGGTGATCGAGCATAAGAAGCACAACCGCCCGGAGGACCTGGATTATGTAAGCTGGCAAGAGTATGAGAAACTGAAATTCTCATTGATCAATACGCCGGAGCAACTCAGAAAAAATCCTTTGCTGAAAAAATATGAGTTTATGGCCGAGCATCTGGATACAGCCGGACAGCATGGAATGGCGCTGTTTAACTGGTATATCCACGAACGGACGGCGGATGTATATTTCCGCAAATCGCCGGAAAAGGAGAAGAAGAAAATAATTGCAGAAAAGACGATCAATCATGGTGATTTTGCCGACCCCAAGGGGATGAACAGGTATATGATGCACATGTATCGCGAGCTGGATATTTACAATGAAAATCTGCAGGTGGTCACCAACCAGTTCCTCAGCCCGGTGGCTTATACGGCGCCGGCATTTTACAAATACTATATCACGGATACCGTGCGGGTGGGAGATACGGCAGTCTCTGTAGAATTGTCATTCACGCCCCGCAACAAACAGGATTTTTTATTCGAAGGTAAGATGCTGATCGCCCTGGACGGTAGTTTTGCCATTACGAAAGTGGATCTGTCGCCGCATGACAAAGTAAACCTGAACTGGGTGCGGCGGCTGAAGGTAACCCAGGATTTTGAAAAGCAGGCAAACGGACGTTATTACAAAACCAAAGTAAATACGCTGATTGATTTTGGCATCACCCGCGGCACTACGGGCATGGTAGGCGACCGTACCGTGTGGCTGAGCAATTACCGGATCGGTGTAGCTTTGCCTGACAGCGTCTATGAAGGGCTTGCGGTGGAAGCGCTAACGCCGTCCGTACAGGATGAAGGGTATTGGGATGCAGCCCGGCCGGAGGCATTAAGCACATCGGAAGCTTATATCTATACCAGCGTGGACAGCCTGCAGCGTACCCGGTCTTTTCGTCTTATCAGTGACCTGATCAATATGGCTTCATCCGGCTACAAGCGGATCACTCCCGGTATCGAACTGGGGCCTGTAACCACGTTCTACAGCTTTAATCCTGTGGAAGGCAGGCGGCTTCGGGTTGGCGGGCGTACAACACCCAATCTCCATAAGAATATTTACGGAGAAGGTTATGTGGCTTACGGGTTGAAAGATGAGCAATGGAAGTATTTCGGGGGGCTTGTATTTTCATTCCGCAAAACGGATATGTTCCAGTTCCCGCTGTGTACGTTGCGGGTGAATTACCAAAAGGACACAAAGATCCCCGGGCAAAACCTGCACAGTGTTGCTTCGGATGGATTTTTTGGTTCGTTTAAGCGGGGCGTCAATACCCGGTGGTTGTATAATGACGTGTGGAATGTAGAATTCATGCATGAGTTCCGGAATAATTTTACCTACCGGGTACGTATGATCAACTGGCAGCAAGCTCCGGCGGGCAGCCTTGTCTATACGCGGACAGATGAGGAAGGCGGCGGCGTTGTTCAGAGCCTGACCACATCGGAAGCTTCGCTGGAACTGCGTTGGGCGCCGCGTGAAGAGTTTTACCAGGGGCGGGTTTACCGCACTGCGATACGCAACAAGTATCCTGTGTTTACCGTGCGTGGTGTGGCAGGCGTAAAGGGAGTATTCAACAGCCAATATGAATATCAGCAATTCTCGGTAAATATTTTCAAGCGCACGTTCCTTTCCCAATTGGGCTATACCGATATAATCCTTGACGGGGCATATTATTTTGGACGCGTACCTTATCCGCTGCTGACCATCCACCGTGCCAATCAGACTTATGGTATGATGCAGCGGTCATACAACCTGATGAACTTCCTGGAGTTTGTGAGCGACCAGCATGCGGGTATCAATGTGGATCATTGCTTCAACGGCTTTTTCTTCAATAAGGTTCCGTTATTGAAAAAGCTGCGCTGGCGCGAGTTTATGACCGCCAAGGTATTATATGGCGGGTTGCGCCCGGAAAATGATCCGGTTCAGGGCAGGGGCCTGTTTGAATTTCCTGTAAATGAAGAAGGCGTACCGGTTACCTATACCTTTTCCCGTGTCCCCTATGTGGAGGGGAGTGTGGGTATCAGCAATATCCTGAATTTTATCCGGTTAGATTTGGTGAAGCGGTTTACCTATCTTCATCATCCGGATGTTTCTCAGCTTGGTGTGCGTATCAGCGGCTCGTTTGATTTTTAATGATGAATTATGAGTTATGAATGATGAATTCACTCATCATTCATAACTCATAATTCATCATTAAAAACTCATCATTCATAACTCATAATTTCCTCTTCGGCTTCGAAGAAGAACTGATCTTCTTCAAAGGCCGGTTTCAGCTCATCGAGCCACACGGCGTTATCATCATAAGCAGCGAAGAACGGGCGGTGTACCCAGTCGGGGTTACGGCCCTGGATAAACCGCAGCACAAATACTTTTTCTCCTTTCACTTCGGTGGTGCCCAGCAACTGGATCTTACCGGGTCCGGCAGACATGCTGGGGCCGCGTACCGTGCGGCAGATGCCGCTTACCTGCTGGTATGCCTGCTGAAATATCTGCCAGCACTGTTCCAGCGGCACGGAGAAGTAATCCCGGGCGCCTGTATCCCGCGCAATGAACATATAGTAAGGGATGCAGCCCTGGTTCACCTGTTCTTTCCACATCTCTGCCCAAATGGCCGGATCGTCATTGATATTCCGCATCACCGGAGATTGAGTGCGTATCTGTGCACCGGTATTACGTATCCGGCGGATAGCTTCCTGTACCGCAGGCGTCTTCAGTTCCTGCGGATGGCTGAAGTGCCCCATGAGTGCGAGGTGTTTACCGCTCTTTGCAACCGTTTCGAAGAGTTCCAGTACAGCATCAGAATCTTTATCATTAATAAAACGGTAGGGCCAGAAGCCAAGTGATTTGGTGCCGATACGTATTGTGCGCAGGTTGGGCAGATCGGCCTCCAGCAAAGGTTCTATATACATGCGCAGCCTGTCGGCATTCATGATCATCGGATCCCCGCCGGTAAACAGGACATCCGTAACTTCCGGATGTTCGCGGAGGTATTCAATGAGCAGATCCGTTTCGCGCATGGCAAATTTCAATTCATCCATGCCCACAAACTGCGGCCAGCGAAAGCAGAAGGTACAATACGCATGGCAGGTTTGCCCATGATTGGGGAAGAACAACACCGTCTGGTCATATTTGTGCTGTATGCCGGTGAGCTTTGTACCATTTAATTCCGGAACATTATGCTCCATCTGGCCTGCCGGATGCGGATTTAATTTCAGGCGTATTTTATTAACGAGCTGCTTTAATTCATTTTTGGGCATTCCCGATTTCAATGCTTTGTCCACTATAGCATAATGGCGGGGATGCAACATGTCTTTTTGTGGGAAGGTGAGCGTGAAGATCGGGTCGTTCGGCACATTTTCCCATTGGATCAATTCGTCAATTACGTAGGTATTCACTTTAAAAGGAAGCACGGTACCTACCACATCTATGGCATTTTTCTCATCCTCAGACAAATACTGCTGTACTTGCGGGATGGTACGGAAGTTGTGATTGCTGTACGCTTTGTAAGGCTTTTGATCGAACATAGGCATCCTGTTTTAATTTGCACACCAATCCCTTGAACAGGGTGATATACAGATGGTTAACTTACCCTCCCGCCCCGGGTAAACGTGAAAAAATAAAATGGTGCGATAGTCGCTAAGAAATCTGCCGCGAATAGTTGCGGAGCAGACATAAGTGAAATAATAATTATTATTTCGGTGGACGGTAGGCGAAGGTACGATTTTTTCTTTAAACCCCATACTGGTACGGCTTTATTGTTGATTTGGTAATATAAGGGTGCAACCGAAAATACCGCGTAAGAGGGTATTTTCTATCCGGGATTGTATGCCGCTTTGATTTTTTATTAACTTACGCCCTTGTTATAAAATAAAACGTATTTCAATGTCACAAAATCCGGCAGCAAAACAGGGACATCCTAAGGGGTTATACCTGTTGTATTTCACTGAAATGTGGGAACGTTTCAGTTACTATGGCATGCGTGCCATCTTCACCCTGTATATGCTGAATGCACTGCTTTTTGATAAAGCGTTCGCGTCGCAGATATATGGTAGCTATACCGGACTTGTTTATTTGACGCCGCTCCTGGGTGGCTATATTGCCGATAAATATTGGGGCAACCGCCGTTCCATCATCTTTGGTGGTGTGCTGATGGCTGCCGGGCAGTTTTTTATGTTCATGAGCGGAAATGTGTACAGCAATGTGGACTCGGCATCCATGTTTATGTACACCGGTCTGGGTTTTCTGATCTTCGGTAATGGTTTTTTCAAGCCAAATATCTCTACGATGGTGGGGCAGCTTTATCCCGCGAATGACCGGCGGGTGGATTCTGCGTTTACCATTTTCTATCAGGGGATTAATATGGGGGCGCTCCTGGCGCCGGTTGTATGCGGCAGTCTGGGCGAGCGCTATACTGATGCCGGTACGGTTATTCCCGAAGCTTTCAAATGGGGCTTCCTGGCAGCCTGCATTGGTATGATCATCAGCCTGATCGCATTTATTCTGCAGAAAAATAAACTGCTTGTTACACCCGAGGGGCAGCCTGTCGGTATGCCGCCGGCAAAAGCACAAGAAGCCGGTATCGCTGCAACAGGCGAGGCAGGAGAGCAGAAGCCCGCGGCTAAGGTGAGTTTTAAAAAAGTGGCAATCGGCGTTCTGGGACTTGGCGCGCTTTACTACCTTTTCCAGCAGGTGCTCGATTTTGATGTGATCGGCGCTATCATCTTCGCGAGCTGTATTGTACTGCCCGGTATGATCGTTACGGAATCTTCGCTCACACGGGTCGAGAAAGACCGCATCTGGGTGATCTTCATCATTGCATTCTTTGTGATCTTCTTCTGGTCTGCATTTGAACAGGCAGGCGCCTCACTCACATTCTTCGCGCAGGAGCAGACCGACAGGAATATTCTTGGCTGGAATATGCCGGCGAGCCTGTTCCAGATATTCAATGCGATGTTCATTGTACTGCTGGCGCCGGTTGCTGTTACAGTATGGACCGCACTGGGTAAAAGAGGGAAAGAGCCTTCTTCACCGGTGAAACAATCTATGGGGCTTGCTTTCCTCGCATTGGGCTACTTGTTTATCGCCTGGGGGGTCAATGATATCGAACCCTGGACAAAGGTGAGCATGGTATGGCTGGTAGGGCTCTACCTGATCCATACGGTCGGGGAACTTTGCCTTTCACCTATCGGTTTGTCGATGGTGGTAAAGCTGGCGCCGGTACGTTTTGTTTCCCTGCTGATGGGTGTATGGTTTCTCTCTACGGCTACCGCTAACAAGTTTGCCGGTGAGTTGAGCGCCTTGTATCCGGAAGAAGTGAAAATTGACCGGATCATAGAAGCAGAGCCAAGCCTGCTGACACAGATCAATGCATACCCGATAGATACGGCTGCATGGAGCGCTCCGCTGCAGGACGCTACCACCTTCCCGGTGGCAGATGTGCAGATGGATGATAAAAACATCACCTCGCTGAACGTGACTGGCGGAACACATGAAGTGTCTAACTATCATTTGAAGCTGATGCATGCCATCAATGCGAAAATGAATAAGGGGGTCGTGAGCAGCGATGGTCAGTACCTGATTACTTCACGCTTCGATAAGATAAAAAGAGGCGGAGATGTGGTGGATCTCGAAAGGATAGAAGTGTGGAACCTGAATCCTGAAAAACCCACATTCCTCGGTATGCAGATTAATAACCTGTTCGACTTCTTTATGATCTTCGTATATATGGCCGGTGCTGCCGCGGTCTTGCTATATGCCATTCATAAATGGCTGCTGAAGATGATGCACGGCATCCGGTAGCCTCGCGCCGCCCGGAGGGCGGTATATGCTTATCCGTAGGTTTTAACCTACGGATATCGCGTTTAATACACGTACCACCCGTAGGGCGGTACGTGGTTAGCGGAGGGTTTTAACTTACCGTTATCGGGTTTGTACGCTCGTGGTGTCCGGTCCCCCGGGTTCACACCCGGGGTAAAGCACATACCGCCCTCCGGGCGGCGTGCAGCCTATATCCGGTATGCTTCGTAGTGTATATCCCGGAAGTAGGCCACGTCTTCCAGCAGGCGTTTTTTATTCCGCTGTATCTGTATAAATGCGGTCAGCGAAGTGACCGGCGATAAGATAAAAATAGCTACGATCAGCAGGCGTTTGAAGAGGGTTACCCTACCGGCGCGGTTCGGATCGCCCGGGCCGCCTTTAGCGCGGATATAATCGGCCCACTT
>JBEBVQ010000141.1:0-6378 GCA_040392625.1 Taibaiella soli
CGGAACCCATAGCTCCGGAACCGATAATACCGACTGTAATCTTTGTATCCATGTTGATTTATTTTCAGCATCACTATTACCTGGTAAAAATTGAAGCTCTTTATGTTTCACCTTTGTGTTTCACCCTTGTGTTTCACCTTCTTTTTTCTTGGATAAAAAAGAAGCAACCGACCGAAGGGAGCTCATGAGCGCCTTTGAAAAATAATTAATCGGCGAATAAAAAATCACCGGCTGGGATTCAATGGCGGATGCTGAGTTGACCACACGTTGTGTAAAGAAACACTTCATTAACCATTAATAATTAACCATTAATAATTAATTCCGGCTCATTCTCAAATTTTCAAATTCAAATTGATCACTCCAGCGTTGTCACCGCCGTATTGCTCGGACTGCTTTCATTCCACAAACGATCGAGCGCCGTAACAATATAAGTACATTTGCCATACTCATTCGCTGCTGCATCGAGAAATTCACGGTCGGAAACGATCGCGATGATCTTATCCGGCAGACTGATATTTATCTGTTCGCCGCCTGTAAAACGATACACTACATAACGCACCGGTTCCCCGGTCGGGTTGGTATGCTCCCATTGCAGCAGGCTGCCCTGCGCAGAGGGGATGGCACGCAATACCGGAGATCCGGGCGGGATGCTGTCCAGCCATTTCATGGGCGGTATCAGGGCCGGCGTATGGCAATAACGCATCCGGAGGCTATCGCGGACGGCACGCGGCACTTTGTCGAAACTGGATGCGCTGTAAAACGCATACCCGGGCGTTTTGGCCGTCCCGCGCACTGCACTTACCTGCTTCAGCAACTCATCCGGCCCTTTCCATGCGGGATTTACGGCCTCCACCATGCGGTAAGCGCCCAGTCCGTAATAGATGTGCCGGTTATAGCTGTGCTTTTCCCACCAGGGCAGCAGCACATCAAACGCCGCCGCCTTATGGCCGTGCTCCCAGTACAACTGCGGCATCAGATAATCGATCCACCCTTTTTCCATCCAAAGCAGCACATCGGCATACAGATCGTCGTAGGTGGTCTGACCCCCGCGTGTAGCTGATCCCCTGGGGTCCACACTGGCATTCCGCCAGACGCCGAAAGGGCTGATACCCAGCTTCACAAAAGGCTTTACCTGTTTGATATTGGTATTGAGCACGGAGATGAACAGGTTGATATTGTTACGGCGCCAGTCGTCTTTGCTGCTGATTCCGCCGCCGTATTTTTCAAAGCTTTTGCCATCGGCAAATTCCGTTTTTGCTATGCGGTACGGGTAAAAATAATCATCCAGATGAACCGCATCTATATCATACCGTTTCACCACGTCCATGATCACACGTATCACATATTCTCTCGCTGCCGGCTCACCGGGATTTATATACGCTTTGGTACCGTAGTTGATGATCCAGCCGGGGTGTGTCTTTGTGATATGCGTGGCCGGGTTGGGATTCTTGGCATGGTTTACCAGCGCACGGAACGGGTTGAACCATGCATGAAATTCCATTTGCCTTTTGTGTGTTTCTTCGATCATGAACGAGAGCGGATCATAATAGGGAAAAGGCGGCTGCCCCTGGCGCCCGCTCAGGTAACGGCTCCAGGGCTCAATGGGAGAATCATAGAGCGCATCGCAGGCCGGCCTTATTTGTACGATCACGGCATTACATCCCATAGCTTTCAATGCATCCAGCCGCTGGATAAACTCCTGCTGCTGCTGCAAGGCGGGCAATCCCTGTTTTGAAGGCCAGTCGATATTCCCGACGGTAGCGATCCATGCGGCACGGAATTCGTACTTGGGTGCCGGCCGTGCAGATGCCCTGAAAAAACCGGAAAAAACAACAGTGAGCAGCGCCAGGCTAAAAGCTATGGTATATCGCATGAAAAATAACAACTAATGATTCGGCAAAGACAAAGGTAACGGATGCGGCGACTATATTAAAATGTAGCTTTGCCTTTGTAAAAAAAGGTTAATAATGCGCTTATAATAAGCAGCATGCAGGAATTTAACGTAATATTACCGCCCTCTTATGTACACACATGCCCACAAAAAAGAAGTTGCATGAAAAAATCGCTGCAATCCGGCATCCTGGCGTTGTGCAGCCTGATGCTGTATGGCTGTCCGTATGAATCCACCGTGCCTGTGTCCCAACCCTCCATCGCTGTTGAAGAGCAGCTCCTCGGGCAATGGGTATCGGAAGCTGAAAGTTATAACGAATACTTTATCAGCAAAGCAGACAAAATGCATTACAAAGTACTGCAACGCGCCATAACCGGTCATACGGCGGATTATCTGGGACACCTGTCGGAAGTGAAAGGCATCACTTTTCTCAACCTCTACTCAGACAGCACGCAGACCTATTATCTCTACCGTATCAACCTCAATGCTGCCGAAGCTCAATTTACACTGATGCCTGTTTCCAGCAAGCTTACGGAGCATTTCAGCAATTCTGCCGCTCTGCGCAACTTCGTTGAGAAAAATATGAATCTCCGGAGCTTCTATGACAGTGAGGGGTCGGCAGAATTTGTAAAGCTCCACGCAAATAAACCGTAGTTTCGCGCAAAATTTTTATCAAATGGCCTTAAAGGTTGGTATTGTCGGACTTCCCAACGTGGGGAAATCAACGCTTTTTAACGCGGTAAGCAACAGCGCCAAAGCTCAGGCATCCAATTACCGCTTCTGCACCATTGAGCCGAATGTAGGACAGGTGGATGTGCCTGACGAGCGGCTGAACAAGCTGGCAGATCTGGTGCAGCCCAACAGGATACTGCCTACCACCATCGAATTTGTGGACATTGCCGGCTTAGTAAAAGGCGCCAGCAAAGGAGAAGGTCTCGGCAACAAATTCCTCGGTAATATCCGTGAAGTCGATGCCATCGTCCATGTGATCCGTTGTTTTGAAGATGAAAACATCCTGCGCGAGGAAGGCGCCATCAACCCTGTAGGAGATAAGGAGATCATTGATACGGAATTGCAACTCAAAGACCTTGAAAGCGTCGAGAAAAAAATACAGCGTATCGAGAAAGTGGCCAAAACGGGCAACGACCCGAAAGCAAAACGGATGCTGGAAACCCTGCTGCGCTGCAAAGAGCACCTGAATCAGGGCAAGAATATCCGGGCTTTGCAACTGGAAGGCGAAGAACTGGAGGCCATCGCCGATATCTTCCTGCTCACCCAGAAAAAGGTATTGTATGTTGCCAATATAGACGAAGCAGGCATCCATACGGGCAATAAATATTCGGAAGCGCTTGTTGCAGCAGCGACAGCAGAGCATGCGGAAGTGATCATCATGAACAATTCCATTGAAGCCCAGATATCGGAAATGGAAGAGCCGGAAGATAAAGCCTTATTCCTCCGGGAATACGGACTGGAAGAGCCGGGCCTCGATCGGCTGATCCGGGCAGCATACAAACTGCTCAACCTGATCACATACTTTACTGCGGGCGTACAGGAAGTACGCGCATGGACTATCCTCCGGGGCTGGAAGGCGCCGCAGGCAGCCGGCGTGATCCACAGCGATTTTGAAAAAGGATTCATCAAGGCGGAGGTGATCGCCTACGACGATTTTGTACAATACGGCAGTGAGGCAGCCTGCAGGGAAAACGGGAAGCTGCGGATCGAGGGTAAAGAATACGTGGTGCAGGACGGCGATGTGATGCATTTCCGTTTCAATGTGTAAATTTGTTTTAAAAGGTGATGAATGTGGAAAATGTGTTGAATGTGGGAAATGTGATGCCTCATTCAACACATTTCCCACGTTCAGCACATTAATTTGATCATAAACACCCTGTAGTTATTAGGGCATAAAAACAAGGTATGAAGTACGAAGCAATCAACCCGCAACTGTACATCAAGAACAGACAGCGGTTCATCGGGCAAATGAAATCCAACTCCATTGCTATTTTTCCCGGTAACCCCGTGCTGCCGACCAATGGCGACGGGATCTATACTTACCGCGCTAATTCGGACGTGGTATGGCTCTCGGGTGTCATTCAGGAAAAAAGCATGGTGATCCTCTACCCGGACAACCCCGACCGGAATGCCCGTGAAATACTTGTATTGCTGCGCCCCAATGAGCATTTGGAAAAATGGGAAGGACATAAGCTGCGTGAAGATGAAGCCACTGCCATTTCAGGCATTACCAATGTACAATGGCTGGACAGCATTGACAGCCAGCTCCAGGTGATGATGCACCATGCCGATACCGTCTATCTCAATACGAATGAGAACGACCGCCTGGACACCTCCCTGTTCCGTCCCGATCTGATCTTTGTGCGTGCATTCATGGATCGTTATCCGGTGCATCAATACGAGCGGGCAGCACGCATCATCAAAGAGCTTCGTGCGATTAAAACAAAAGAAGAGGTTGCCGTCACCCAGAAGGCTATTGATATTACAGAAAAAGCGTTCCGCCGTGTGATGCAGTTCGTGCAGCCGGGCGTCATGGAATACGAGATAGAAGCCGAGATCACACACGAATTCCTGCGCAACCGGTCTTCACGGCATGCTTACGATCCGATCATCGCTTCGGGAGACCGCGCCCGCGTGCTGCATTATGTAAACAATAATCAGGAATGCAAATCCGGGGAATTACTGCTGATGGATTTCGGTGCGGAATACGGTAATTACAGTGCCGATCTCACCCGGACCATACCGGTAAACGGAAAATTCAGCAAACGCCAGAGAGAAGTCTATAGCGCCTGTCTTGCAGTACACAATTACGCCAAAAGCATTCTGAAGCCGGGCATCAGCATTGTTGACTATACAGCCGAGGTTTGCCGCGAAATGGATAAGCAACTGATCAAGATCGGTCTGCTCACCAAAGGAGATATCAAGAACCAGGATCCGGCCAATCCGGCACACCGCAAGTATTTTTACCACGGTCTCTCCCATCATCTCGGCATTGATGTGCACGACGTGGGCACAAGGGTATTGCCCGTGAAAGCAGGCATGCTGTTTACGATCGAGCCGGGCATCTATATTGAAGAAGAGCAAATGGGCATTCGTATCGAGAATAATGTCTGGATTACAAAATCAGGGAACACCGACCTGTTTAAAAACATACCTATAACGATAGAAGAGATAGAGGCAGGGATGAAGAAGTAAATCGTTCTAATTAGCTGATATGCCAATTAGCTGATAAGCTAATTATACCTCGTGAGTGGCATTGGCTAATCAGCACATCGGCTAATTGGCTCATTAAACAAATCAATTCTTCCCCACTACAAATACAAACGGGATAGCCGCTCTGTTGCGGATAGCGATCAGCACATCCGGGTTCTTGTTGATGAGCTTATATTTCTGGAGATCCACCACCTCGAGGAAGTTGGTATAATGCCGGGTCATGACAGCATGCCGCAGCCAGGAAGAAAGGAATACCGCTGAATAAAGATCAGCAGCTACAATCCCGTTCAGATAATGCATCCATAATTTATTTCGATCCTGTCCGCTCAGCATAAGCCTGGTTTTAACGTAAGTGCCGGGGTTGTTTATAGGCCCGGTTAATATCATTTCCACAACCGCATTCCTTGAATACACTACAACTTTGTGCCAGCAAAGCAAAAGCGCTTAATATAAACACATAAATAATCAACCGTCGTGATCGCTGCCCCATAACAAAACCTTTACTTTTGTAAAAATAACAATTATTGCGAACCGGAAAAGTTAAGCGTTTGTTGATAGCCCCGCTCGATTGGGGCCTGGGGCATGCTACCCGCTGCATTCCACTGATCCGGCATATCCGGGCGCAGGGTCATGAAGTGGTGATCGCAGGCAACGAATCGCAGCAGCGCTTTTTCGGGAAAATTTTCCCCAACATTAAGATCTGGCCCCTTGACGGTTATAATATACGATACAGCCGGTACGGAAATGCATTACTACCCCTGATGCTGAGTCAGTTGCCCCGGCTGGCCGGTGTGATCAAACAGGAACAGGCATGGCTCCGCCGGCAAATGCAGGCAGATCCGGTGGACGGCATTATCTCCGACAACCGCTATGGGCTTTACCACGATCACATTCCATCGGTGATCATGACCCACCAGCTCCGGGTGATGAGCGGTCTGGGGGATTTTGCCGATCAGTGTATCCGCAGAGTGCATTACCGCTATCTCAACCGCTTTAACGAAGTATGGGTGCCTGATGTGCCGGGGCATCCCAGTGTATCGGGTGAGCTGGGGCATCCTTCCGTACTGCCGGACCGTACGAAATATATCGGGCTGCTGTCGCAATACACAAACGACAGCATAGCCACCACCGGACCGCAACATCTCCTTATACTTTTATCAGGTCCGGAGCCGCAGCGCAGCCTGCTCTCGGAGCTTCTGTGGGAACAGGCACAACATCATCACGGTAGGATTGTGTTTGTGGAAGGCAGCGACCAGGCCGCA
>JBEBVQ010000142.1:0-6366 GCA_040392625.1 Taibaiella soli
GCACCGGTATCTGTAGCCCTGGAACGCCTGCGTGCACAAGGGTACACCATGGACTTTAACCTCGAAGAAAACTGTATTGTATGTGGCATACAGAAGTTTGATGCGGATGAATTCGAGATCACGGAGGTCTATCGCTACGAAGGCGATACTGACCCCGCAGATGAGGCGACGGTTTACGGCATCCGCTCTGCGACCGGCCTGAAAGGTGTGCTGGTAACCGGTTATGGTACTTCCACCGACAGCATGTCTGCTGCTATATTGAAGAAGCTAAAGTAAGCAGGTAATCCCATGCCACCCCTTCGGGGTTTTGTTATAGCAGACACACCTTATTATAATCATGTTATCCCTTCGGGATTTTCCGGCGTTTACTCATTGCATTAATCACAACGAACTTTAACCTTTCCCCGGCTCCGGTTCTCCCGGCTTTTCGCTACCTTTGACGCTTGCTTTTTTTTGAACTGCACAGGGTCACATGGCACTACCACCACTGCTGAGACATATATATAACTATGGTACGGAAGAAGTGATCCGGAGGGGGAAACGGATCTTCCATACATCCGGCGTCAGCCTGTTGGATATAGACCATCTCCTGGAACAGATACGTTTCCGCGTCCGGAACGATATGTATCATAATTATTACACCGTCACTATAAATAAATACCTGCATCCGGAAAAATTATCCGTCAGATGCCAGTGCCCCTATAACCTCGGGGAGATCTGCCGACACGAAGTAGCCGGCCTTTTCCAACTGCATGATATGGTACAGGGCGGCTATTTCAATAATGCTGCCGTAACGTACAGCCAGGCACATACCGTACTGCGCATCCGCGTCGTTAACGAACACACGCTCCGTATATACGCCGGCAACCGGATCATGGAAGAGGCAATCAAAAAAGCGGCCCGGCAGGAAGCCCGCATACACCTGTCCGAAAATGACCGGATCGAAGCAGAAGTGCCCGATGGCAACCAGACTTACCAGGTAGCGCTGCGGAGAAACGAAGAAAAATATTTCAACACCTCCTGCGGCTGTGATGAAGAGCAGTATCCATTATGCGTCCACAAGGCAACTCTTTTTCTCCAGGTATTGCAACAGAACGGCCCCCAGTATTTCCAGGCCATGCATAACTGGAATGATCAGAAGAACAAGCTGCTCAGCCAGTATGGCTACAGCCTGCAGGACGATCTTACGGACAAATTCGATTTTACCTACGAAAACGGGAAGCCTTTTCTCCGGGTACTGGATACGTCCATAAAGAAGGTCAACTTCATCGAACCGGCGCCTGTCGCACCGCCTGTTGCCCTGGCAGAAGCGGAGAAAAGACTGGGCATCGTGATAGATACAACCGTTGACTGGTATCCTTTTGTACAGATCATGCTGGTTGCCGGCGACGGTGAAAACGGGCTGGACCGGTTTACGGGAAAAATAACCCGGCTGGAGCTGCGCCAGTACCTCAACCCCGGCGCATATGCCGCTTCCGACCGTTCGCTGCTGCCTGTTATCCGGAAGTTCATTCCCGAAGAAATATTGAAATACCTCCGGAGAAATCTTCCCTTCGGGGAATTCCTGGACGATTACCGGCAGGTATTGAAAGAAGAGCCTGAGCAGGATACCCGGCAACTGGTATGGGAGTACCTCCTGCCCCGTTACACAAAGCTGCTGGAGCAATATGCTGCGCATTCGCTTATATTTCTGCATACTCATGGCAGGCCGCTCAGTTCCAAAGGGCTGCAGCCGGTGAAGTTTAATCCGGTACCGGTATCCGCCCGTCTTTTTGCAGACCGCCGGGGTGCGGCGTACCGTGTATCCCTGGAATGGCATATAAACGACAGCTACATCCCCTGGCAAGAAGTGCAGATGCTGAATGCAGGCTTGCTATTGTACAAAAATACACTGCATGTGGTTGCAGACAATTCGCTGCCCGGGCTGGCGGAAACTTTCTTCCCACACGGACATATCCAAACTGATGCCGTTGCCTGGCCGGGATTTCTCCGGGAGCAGCTCATGGAATGGAGGCATTTGCTCCCGGTACATTTTGCAGATGGAATGGTGGTACGTGCAGCCGGTACCCGTCCGGAATACCGGGTATATCTGAAAGAGCGGGAGATGATGCTGATCCTGCAGCCGGCCTTTGTCTATGAAGGCACAGAGATCTTTACCGATGCTATGGGCGATGTGATACTGCCCGGCGAAGACGGGTCTGTAAAGGTGATCCAGCGCAACGAGGCAGCAGAAACACAACTGGAACAGCTACTCCGTCATATACACCGTGATATACGCTATAATGAGGAAGGCGGCTTCTACCATCTCCATGCTAACCGGGTGCTGGCCGACAACTGGTTTTTCCGGTTCCTCGATATTATGAAGGAGCAGCACGTATCCCTGTTCGGCTTCGAAGACCTGAAGCAATTGCGGATCAACACACACAAACCGGATACGCGGATACAGGTCAGCAGCGGCATCGACTGGTTTGATGCGGCTGTAGAGATCGCATTCGGCGACCAGATCGTAACGATCGCTGAGGTAAAAAAAGCGGTTGCACGAAAAGAAAATTTTGTGCAGTTGGGCGATGGCACACTCGGTCTGCTACCGGAAGAATGGCTGAAAAAATATGCACTGCTGGTAAAGATGGGTAGTGCCGGCAATGGCAAATTGCGACTGAAAAAATTCCATTTCAGCATACTCGATGACCTACTTGGGGATGTGGACGAAACAGCCCTCCTCGCTGAGCTGGAAGAAAAGAAAGAACGTCTTTCGGAGATCATCAGCAACGACTATTCAAGCGTATCGCCTCCCGCTACACTGCAGGCAGCGCTGAGACCGTACCAGATAACCGGGTTCCAGTGGCTGCTGTTCTTGCAGGAAGCCGGATGGGGCGGTATATTGGCAGACGATATGGGTCTGGGTAAAACCGTTCAAACACTTGCGTTCCTGCTGTATTATAAAGAAAAGAACCCGGATGCCCGTTTCCTGGTAGTCTGCCCTACTACCCTCATGTACAACTGGGAGAACGAGATACGGAAATTCAGCCCGCACCTGTCGCATGTGATACACCACGGGCCGAAGCGCCGGATGAGCAGTGATGTCTTCGACGCATACGATATTACGATCACCACCTACGGCACCATGCGGAGTGATATTAAGCTACTCCGGCAGTTCGAGTTCGATTATATCATTCTCGACGAATCGCAGGCGATCAAAAATCCCCAGTCGCAGGTAGCCAAGGCTTCGCTGCTGCTGCAGGCCAAAAACCGGCTCGCCCTGAGCGGCACCCCGCTGCAAAACAATACCTTTGATCTGTATGCCCAGATGAACTTCCTGAATCCCGGTCTGCTCGGGAGCCGGGAGTTTTTCATGAACCAGTTTGCCACGCCGATCGATAAATTCCAGGAAGCCGATGTAAAGCAGCAATTGCGCAAGCTGATCTACCCGTTCCTGCTGCGCCGCACCAAAGAGCAGGTAGCCAAAGACCTGCCCGAAAAAACGGAAACGCTGCTCTATTGCGAAATGGGCGCCGAACAACGCAAGATCTATGATGCTTACCGCAACAGCTACAAAAACCACCTCCTCGGCATGATCGATGAGCAGGGCATGGAGCGTTCGCGGATGCACGTCCTCCAAGGACTTACCAAGCTCCGCCAGATATGTGATTCTCCTGCCATCCTGAATGAGGCGGAAGTGTTCGAAAACCACTCTGTGAAAGCAGACCAGTTGATGGGCGAATTGACCGAACATGTGGGGAATCATAAAGCGCTGATCTTCTCCCAGTTCCTCGGCATGCTCGCCATCATCCGGGCAAGGCTTGAAGAAAGCAATATTCCGTATGCCTATTTCGATGGCAGCACATCTTCTGCCGACCGGGAACGCGCCATTCGCAGATTCCAGGAGCAGGATGAATGCCGCGTGTTCCTCATTTCCCTGAAAGCGGGCGGTATCGGCCTCAACCTCACGGCTGCAGACTATGTCTATATCGTAGATCCCTGGTGGAACCCTGCGGTGGAGCAGCAGGCCATAGACCGGACGCACCGTATCGGCCAGACGCGGAATATCTTTGCTTACCGGCTGATCTGTAAAGACACTATAGAAGAGAAAATGCTGATACTGCAGGAACGGAAGCGGACGCTGGCGCAGGAGCTGATATCAGATGACAACGCCTTTATCAAACGCCTCACAAGGGATGATATCGCCTACCTGCTTAGCTGACGCAGAAATATCAGGGCATGGAAAAAGCCGGCTGCGAAAGCCGGCCTTTGTGCCTTTAAAAGGCTCCCAATCGAAATATGTAAACAGCAATGCTGCGGATCGTCTTATCTGTAAAACGCAGTTTGTAAAAAACACCCCTATCCATTCTTCTAAAATAAATTACCGGGTATCATACCACCGGTCAAAAAGGTATTTAAAATCCAGCCGGTAAACACCACCGACAATGCCCAATCCCCCCGTCACATATCCCGTCACTTTTACCGGATGCAGCAGGGTATTGTATGCAGAAGAAGGCTCAAACAATTCATATCCCTTGAGGTATGTGAAGTAATCTTCCGATACGGATTTCACCTGCAGGATGACAGGTCCTTTCGGGCCGTCGTCGTGCGAGACAAACAGGCTTTTATCCAGATATACCTGTGTTGTATAGGTCTTCCCGTTAATGGTCTTGTCGCTGAGCAGGATCCGCTTACTGGCGCTCTGTGCCGTGCCCAGTCTGAGGTTTTCCGTACGGTCGTCGTCGGTATATATATAAATACGGCCATAATTGCCGGGTCGTGTAGTATCCCAGGTAACCACCGGCAATGCATCTGCCTGCAGGAGGCTGTCGTACAGCGATTCATGCCCGGACACCTTGTAGTCCGTATCCTGATAAGTGAAGCTGCCGTCTATTTCCACATATTCCTTGATCCCCTCGATCACGTAGAAATGCTCCCGTTCACCGTCATCCCGGATCTCGACCCGGACGCGGAGCAGGTTGATGCCGTTCACCCAGACAGAAGCCGTGTCCACTACAGCGGCGCTGAAAGCAGGAGGGATATACACCTGGCAGGTTGCAGTCGGCAGATCCCGGTGGCTTGCGGTAAGTGTGTAGGTCTGGTTGGGGAGTATTTTGCTGGGGCAGCTGTATGGCAGGGTGTGCAGCAATGACACCCAGGCATCGTCTGCAGACGAGAGATATTCTATATATCCCGGATTCCGGGTGAGCTTCATCTGACAACGGGCAGGCGAAGTATATTTCATCGAAGACCCGGCAGCTACCGGTATGCTCTGCCCCGCCCGGATGTGCACTGTATCATTGGCGGTAAGCTCGCCCAAAAGCACAATCAATTGCTGCGACTCAATATCCGGCAGCTTCAGTGGCTTGGTGCATGCACAAAAAAGGACAATCAGAAGTACCGGCAGCCACCGCCATTTACCCGGGTATAATATTTCAGCTATCCGCCGCATTTAAAAACTGAGCCTGTATGTAATGTACGGAATAAGTTGCAGAACACTTAATTGCTCCAGCATAAATGAGCCGTCGCTTTCATTATGCCTGAGGGTGACAAACATTACATTCGGGCGTCCGTACACATTGAATGCGCCAAACGACCAGGTACGTACATAATGTTCATTCTTTTTCTTTGTAAAATTAAAACCTATATCGAGGCGGTGAATAGCCGGCAGCCGGTAGGCATTCCAGTCGGTGTAGTTGTACGTATAATCTGCAGAAGTGATCGAAGGCTGGATGATCATGAGGTTATTATCCAGATCCGGGTATATCTGATCCGGCAGGGTAAATGCTTCGCCGCTCATATACGTCCAGTTCACACCCATGTTGGCATTTTCCCCCAGTTTGCAGGTCGTGGCAATTTTCAGGTTGTGGCGGCGGTCGTAGCGGTATGGGAAAGCTTTCCCGTCATTCAGGTGTTCAAACTGCCGCCGGCTCCAGGAAAGGGCGTAAGTCAGCGATGTACGCACCGGCCCGAACCATTTTTCTCCCGCCAGCTCCAGACCATAGCTCCATCCTTTGCCCTGCATGATCTTATCCTGCCAGCGTGGGGAATGATCAAAGATATTTTTACCGGTGGTGTATACGATCACCCCGTTGGTATTCTTATAATACAGCTCCGCACTGTAATGAGCGCCACGGTATTTCCCGCTGTAGCCTAAGGTGCTGATCCACCCCCTTTCCGGTGTGATCTTTTCTGTACTCGGCACCCAGAAATCGGCAGGGAGGCCATAAGAATTATTGCTGATCAGGTGAAGAAACTGTACCATCCGCGACACGGAGCCATAAAACAAATGATTGCCGGCAGGCCGGTAAGAGGCATACAGGCGGGGTTGAAAACCTGCATAATTGAACTGCGCACTGACCCAGTTTGCCCAATGGATACCCGGAC
>JBEBVQ010000143.1:0-6337 GCA_040392625.1 Taibaiella soli
CTTTCAATCCGGGAGGCACCGTGATCCAGATATCCGCAGAATCAATTTTATCCTGCAGGGATTGCTTGCAGGGCCACCAATCCCTGGCAAAATAAGGCTCGCTGAGTGTGTATGTCACCGGTACATCCCAGCGGTCATCTACGAGATGCGTAATCCCTTTACCGATAAAATTACCACCGCTTTCATGTACGCCCTGGTAAAACACCTGGAGGGAGAACGTATCGCCATGATGTAACGGCGCGGCAAGTGGCACATTCCTGAACCACCCGTCCGAATACACCAGCATCAGATCGCCATTGACCTTTACGGAATCAATATGCAGCACCTCCGACAGTTCGAACGCGATCGTATCCAACAGTGGCGCCACGACAGTGGCGCGTGTCGTCACATGCCCGGCTATGCCGGCAGAAAGATTGGTCATTGAAATATCCAGGAAGACATGGTGCACATCATATCCGTCAGCCTGCGTAGCTGTGGTGGCAGTCGTCTTCAGGTAATGGCGCAGATAATGATCCGCAGATGTACATTGCGCAGCAGTATATTGTGTGGTATAAAAAATCAAAAAAAGAAAGTACGCTCCCGGCCATTTCATGGTAACATGCATAGCCTATAAAGCTAAGTAAATATCCCGATACTGCGTCGGCTTACTCCGGCAATACCTATCTTTACCGCATGCCTGCCAACTTCTCCTGCCCTGTTACCTTTGACGGCCAGACCGTACTTGCCGTGATCGTACCGTCCCTGAAAAGGAACGGGATGCATTATGAGATCAATATACCGGGATTCCCCCGCTTCTTTATGGCCTGGTCGCCGCTGGGACGGTACGATGTGATCAACGGTGCAGGGCTGAAGCTGCCGGACAACCTGGTGCTGGCGGTGAGCGATGTACTGGAAGCGGGAAAAAAGGAATAATAAATTACTTCACCAAACCCATTTGCAGCGCAAGCCGCACCAGCATTACAGTATTATTTACATCAAGCTTTTGCATGATACTGAAGCGGTGATTCTCTACCGTGCGCAGGGCGATATTCAGCTTTTCGGATATCGTAGCGCTGGTACACCCGGCGGCGATCAACTGGAGGATTTCTTTCTCACGTTGCGTGAGCATCGGGAGCTTCCGGGTTTGCCTCTTGGTCTTGATCATACTTTCCAGCAAGACATCCTTCAGCGTGGGGTCAATATACTGCCCCCCGCTATGAACCTGTTCAATGGCTGCTATCAATGTGGCTTCATCTGTATGTTTGAGCAAATAACCGGCACATCCGCTCTGTAGCATATCAAGCACATGAAAGCTGCTATCCATAGCTGACAAGGCCAGTATGCGTATTTCCGGCCATTGCTCGCTGATCATGGCAGCGAGTTTGTTGCCGGCCAAGTCCGGTAGTTGAACATCCAATAGCAATACATCCGGCTGCTGTCCGTTCAGGTATTCCAGCAAAGCCCCGCCCGTGGTATATCCACCGCAAAACTCAATGTGATCATATAGTGCCAGTGTGTTGCGCAACCCGTTTATCACTAAGGGATGATCATCTGTGATAGCAACTCTTATAGGCATAGAAAATCAATATTGATATGGCTCAGACAAATTTAGCTGAAAAACCGGCATTTCCGTTTTGAATATCAATTTCAATATACGCCGTAGTACCAGTTTCCGTTCCCTGAATATCAAAATGTCCGCCCATTGCATCCATGCTTGCCCTGATATGCGTTATCCCGGTTCCTTCATAGACAGCATCTTTCATACCCGATCCATTGTCTTCTACAGTAATACTCAAAAGATGATCATGATACCCCATCTGTACAATAGCTTCTGTGGCCTGTGCATGTTTTATTGTATTCTGGAGCAGTTCCTGCACCATACGATAAAGAGATAATTCGAGCTGTGTATTAAGACGGGGTAACGGGCTGTAAAGCTGAAAAGTGATCACCGGGGTTTTACTGCGCCCCATTTTCTCACAATAAAGCTGCACTGCCATTGCCAGTCCCTTTTCCAGCAGTATATCAGGCATGAGGTTGTGGGCGGTATGGCGTATTTCTGCTGCCGTATCATCCAATTGTCTTAATGCCAGCCTGAAATCAGCCGATTCTGCCAATCCGCCATATTGCTTTTGGGCTACATTGAAATGCATCCTGATGGCTGCCAATTGCCCCGCAATACTGTCATGCAACTCCCTGGCAATCCTGTTCCGCTCTTTTTCTTCGCCCGTAAACATAGCTTTCAACAATTCAATGTCCCTGTTTTGTTCCAGGATATTTATCTGTTTCTGCTGCAACGCCTGCCTGTGCCTATTATTCCTGTAAAGGGAGAAAAGGTATGCGATCAATAAAACAAGCAATAACGCTCCGCCAAATGCACCAATAATCAGGAAGTTCTTTTTCTGTATCTCCGCCTGCTGGAGACTGATGGCTCTGTCTTTTTCAGCTACTCTGTATTTTACTTCTAACTGGTTAATCACCCCCTCCCGCATGGCGCCGGAAACACTATCGCTCATCTGTTTGTACATATACAGGTGATGGTAGGCCTGCCTGTAGTTTTTAATCGAGTCATACAACTCGAAGAGGTTGCCATGCAGCGCAACAAGATTCCGGTCGAGCTTCAGTTCCGTTGCCTGCTGCAATGCATGTTTTAAAATTTTTTCTGCATGACCAAACTTCCCCTGGCGCATCCATGTTTCACCCAGCAGGGCAGAAAACCCGATCTGGTGACCCACCTGTTGTTGCGCGTAATACTGTCTGCTTTCCGTAAGGTATTGCATAGCCTGTTCAGGCTTACCCTGCATGATATAAACAGAAGCGATATTGTGCAATCCGGTGCTGATATGTGCTTTGCTTTCGTCTGCCTTCGCACTATCCAGATACCAATGGAAATAAGCCATACTGCTATCCCATTCTTTGCGCGTAGCATAATAGGCGCCCTTAATATTCAGCAGGGAAAGCGTTAGCCCACGGTCCTGCAACGTACCGATTATCTTCTCTGCTTCATTGATATAATGAGCTGCCTGCTGTGTATATTCCAGGTCTATCAGCAATGAAGCAATATTCAGATGGGCAGATGCTATAGACTGTGGAGAGGTATGCAATTCCCCTGCTGCCAATGCTTTATTGTAATGTTTGATAGCCTGTTCGTAATGGCCCGCATTATTGTATGTATATACAATGGTATTGTGAATAATAAAGGGAGGTACAAGGGATTTCCCATTCGATATATTATGTGCCAGCGCCTGACGGAAATACTGCTGCGCCTGTTCATGTCTCCCGGTATAGGCATAGGCGACCCCGAGGTTCATCAGGGAATGGACAACACCATAAGTAAAGCCCATGCACCGGCTCAGGGACAGGTTATATCTCAATATGCGCACAAGGCTGTCCGGGTATTGCATTACAAATTCCCGGACATTTTCGGGCGTATGGTACATAGTGTCAGAGCGCCACTCCGGAATGTTGTCGCGTCCCTTATGCAGTACCGGTTCCGGCATGGTTTGTGCTGAGGTATGATCAGCCGTGCCATACAAGCATACAAACAGGAACAATGCACAGCACACTATGCGCATAACAGCAACACCATTATTATAAGACATCCGGGATATCATCTTTATGATCACTAATATAATAATCACCACGGAACAAGCATAAGTAGTTCTACTCAGACACAAAATAAGTAGTTGTATCTATGGCTGTTTTTCCTGAAGTGCCAACCTTTGTATGTGATGGCTCGACATGTATTTTGTCGGGGTAAATTTTATTCTTTTTTAAAAAAACATGTCATGAATCACTATTACAAAAAACTAATGCTTCCCTGCTTGATCCTGATCACATTACTGATATCCGCCACCCGGGAAATGAGCGCGCAAACCTGCATAGCACGCAGCATTCCCTATGTTGAAACATTCGACACGTTAACTGCACCCGCGCTCCCGCCATGCAGCGATACACTGGACTTGGACGGAGACGGAAAATCATGGAAAACACAAGACCTCTCAGGAAAAGCCAACCTTCGCTTCAGGAATGAAAATCCGTCTATTAATGAAGGATGGTTCTTCAGTGAAGGAGTACATCTCGAAAAAGATTCCGTATATACTTTTCGCTGCCTGTGGCTTGCCGGCGGACGGTCTGCCAGCCCGAGGATAAAAATACACTGGGGTACAGCACAACACCCTGATTCCATGATAAATCCTCCCCTTCTTGACAATAATTTTGCGGCACAGGCTTCTTATGACACGCTCGAAGCTGACTTTACTCCCAGCCGTACCGGCACTCATTATTTCGGATTTTATGGATATGGTGATGACGCGCAAACGGTAGGTATCGATATCGCCATCGATGACATCGTTGTCGCGCCCAAAGGGAGCATATTACACGATGTGGCAATAACATCTGTAATGGGCTTTACCGCAAATGGGGAAATATGCGCAGACACAAATGCAGACCTGTCTGTTGTCGTAACAAATACGGGTATACTGCCGATGGCAAATATTCTTGTGGATGTGATGTACACCGGTGCTGCTACCGGCGCCCGCAGCGGAACAATAACCGGCCCCTTGTTAATGGGCATGTCGGATACTATTGTATTTGCCAATGCAGACCTCTCGCTTACAGGATCATATGACTTTACTGCCAGCATCATAGCGGTGAATGACGAGCTGCTGGCCAACGACACGCTGGAAATATCCATTACCGCCCTTAGCGATCCCACAGCAGACAGCATCATTGCCACAGCTACCGGCACTGACGGAGCATTTGAGTTTGAAGCGGCCAACCCTCAGTATGCTTCCGATTATGATTGGGATTTCGGAGATGGCAATACCTCAAATACACTGGCTCCCACACATACTTATACACAGAGCGGAACATACACGATCACCCTGGTTATCACAAATCTCTGCAGCAGTATTACCTTAAGCAAGGAGATCACAGTTGAAATAGAAGAAGACGATGAATCAAGCGTTTCGGATATTACATCGCAGTCTGGCATCAGCATATATCCCAACCCGGCTGCAGACTGGTTTGTGATCACGTCCGACGGAGAAAACAGCATAAGGAGTATTTCCATGCGCAACAGTACAGGCAGCCTGGTATATCAGAATAAAAATGTAAAAGGTGCTGTACGGGTAAGCACAAACAGACTGGCTGCCGGGCTTTACCTGATACAAATAGAAACAGCGCACACGCTGACAAATTACAAGCTGCAAGTACTCTGATAAGGATCTATTCATTATTGCGGCGGCCTGCAGGCTTGTATATTACTATTACACCTGCAGGTCGCTGATTAAATTATAAACACCTGTCCCTGCCATGATACGAAGCATTTTCTTACTACTGTTATTTGCGGGAGGCATGATCCCTGCCTTCGGCCAGTATCATCTGAATGAAAACAAAGTATGGGTATTGGGAGATCGTTCCGGACTCGATTTTAATACAACAATACCCACACCGCTGACTACCGGGATCCTGGGGGCCAGCGGGAGCTATGAGTCAAGTGCATCCGTATGCGACCCGTTTGGCCGGTTGCTGTTTTACACCGATGGCGAAAGGGTATGGTCGCGCAATCATGCATTCATGCCCAACGGCAATCGCCTGCCACCCGCAAGTTCGTACAGTATGGTATCAAGCTCCAGCCAGGGAACGATCATATTGCCTATGATAGACAGCCCGGGCAAGTACTATATTTTTTCTATCACCTGCTGGGAACAAAAACAATCCACTCCGGAATACGACGGGCGGCTGTTTTACAGTGTAGTGGACATGCAGTTAAATGGCGGTCTTGGAGATGTTGACCCTTCCCGGAAATGGATACCGGTGGATTTTAACCTGGCAGAGCTGATAATCGCTATTCCCGGGAACAACAACAACATCTGGCTGCTGACTCATGCCAACGATACAAATGCCTTTCGTGTATGGGAAATTACAGCAGCAGGCATCAGCACGTCGCCGATCATTTCTTATGCAGGACGTGCAGGTACCAAATTGCATGTTGGGCGGGCCATCCCTACCCCGGTTTATGCCAATGCCTGGTGGACATTCGGCCAAATGGCTGTAGCACCCGACAGGAAAAAAATTGCAGTAGCCTATTCCCGTCCCAATTATGCCGAACTATATGACTTTGACCATTGTACGGGTACCATTGCCAATCCTATACTTATAGACAGCATCAAAAATAACACGACTACAAACTACCTTACCCACAGGGGTATTGCTTTTTCTCCCAACGGGACTAAGCTCTATATATCCGGCCTGAGAGAAGATTACAGTACAGTCAATAATTACTTTTTGTACCAGTTCGACATCAGCACACCTACACCGGCTGCCATCTCAGCATCAAAAACACAGGTAGGCCCTA
>JBEBVQ010000144.1:0-6295 GCA_040392625.1 Taibaiella soli
GCGCACATGCAGCCTGAGAACAGTTCCCGGTTTAAAACCATCCGTCGTTATCTTGCTGCGGAGACGACTGCGGTCCTTGTCGGAAAAAAAGCTGACGCCCGCTCCTCCGCTGATATACACGACCTGAAGATCATCTGTATTGATCCCGTTTACCTGTATCATGTCATGACCGGCGCCCGTAACAGTTGCACACAGGTAACCATTCTTATAATCAAACACAGGCGTATCCACCGGTGTAAAAACAATCTTTTTCCCTTTGCTGTCTGAAATGAATATATCGGGAGTATCGCCCGACAGCCCATGCCCTCCTGTGCGGCAGGAACACATGATGAATACCAGCAACAAAAGAGCGTAATAGCCTCCGGCCGCTGTGCGACGATAAACGCTGAAAAATACGCAGACCCGCTTCAACAAATCATTTTTCCCGATCACAACCACTTCAGGATTTCATATTTATGTATTGCAGCGGCTGCCCCAACTCAGCCGAGCGGCAGAGCTGGATCACAGACTGAAGGTCGTCGATCTTTTTGGCCGTTACACGGATGGTATCGTCCATGATGGCCGGTTGCACTTTCAATCCGCTATCTTTAATCAGCTTCACGATCTTTTTGGCCAGGTCACGGTCTATACCGCTGCGCACAGGTATGGTCTTACGCACATATTTACCGGATGGGGAGGCTTCCCGCGACAGGTCAAAGCTGTTTGCCTCCAGCCCCTGGCGCATGGCTTTGGTGAGCAGCACATCCTCGATCTGCTTCAGTTTCATATCGCTTTCCACCTCTACCTGCAGCACCATATCTTTTTTATTCAGCTCCAGCGATACGTGGCCGCCTTTAAAATCATAACGGTTATCGATCTCTTTTTTGGCAACATTTACAGCGTTGTCCAACGTCTGCATATCAACTTTGGAAACAATATCGAACGATGGCATATGTCGTTATTTTTTGTACGGATTAATGCGTGTAAATATAACAAAAAAAACGTATAGACGCGATTTATCGCGTCTTAAACATCCGGAGACGCGATAAATCGCGTCTCTACAACGTTTGCACCCATACATGATCTGCATCCTGCTTCCGGATGGCAAGACAATAACCGGCGATACGGATCGCGAGCGGGTCGCCAAGCGGCGCCGTTCTGTCCATTTGTACAAAGGCGCCGGGCACGCAGCCCATTTCCATCAGTATCAGCTCCGGTGCGCTTTTTGTAAAAGAATGAATCTGCGCCGTTTTGCCGGCAGGCAGTGCAGAAAGACGCATGAGCTTATTATTAACCTGATCCATGACGGCAAAGATAATGCAAACAGGATCCTGTCTGCTATTCGCCACGGGTTGCTGCTCTTTTGTACTTGTAGCAGGTCTTGAAACAGTGTGTGCATTTGTATTTTCTTACCTGTAGCCAGGGAAGCAGAGATTTCAGCAGCAAAGGTCTGGGGACGCGGGACAGCGCGTGTTTCTTGCATCTCGGACACATATGGTTCTGCCTGTGTTCCGGTATCCATCCCGGGGGGAGATTTGTGTCGTGTGATTCTGAAACAGGTAATGATACTACCTGCTTCTCTTCAGCGTGTAATAAACTCTTGGACATAAACTGAGTAATACGAAGTGAATGAAAAGAATGTAGGCTCTGCAAGATACAAAAATATTCATTATGCTAAAAAAAACATTTTAAAATAACCACACTATTAATAAAAAATTATTAATAAAATAATGCTAAGGATTAAAAAGATATTGGATAACATTCTTATTAATAGCAGAAAGAATAATTGGATAGCGCGCAGGTCATAAACCCTGCAATGCTTATCTTGCAGCCGTTTTCTAACATCATACATTTATGTATCGTACACATACCTGCGGAGCATTGCGCATTGAAGATGCCGGCAAACCGGTGACACTATGCGGCTGGGCGCAGACTGTCCGTAAGCTCGGCAGCATTACTTTCATCGATATACGCGACCGTTACGGCATTACGCAATTGTATTTCAATGAAACACTGACCACCCGCCTGGACGAAACCCCGATCGGCAGAGAATATGTGATCCAGGTAAAGGGAAAAGTGATCGAGCGGCACAATAAAAATCCTAAAATGCCTACCGGGGACATAGAAATCGAGGTGAGTGATTTTGCGATCATGAATATTGCGTCCGTCCCGCCTTTTACCATCGAGGATGAAACGGACGGCGGCGATGAGCTGCGCATGAAATACCGCTACCTCGACCTGCGCCGGCCGGTATTAAAGCGCAATATGGAGCTGCGGTATAAGGTGAACCGATCGGTACGCAACTACCTGGACGGCCAGGGGTTCTGGGATATAGAAACCCCCTTCCTGATACGCTCCACACCGGAAGGCGCGCGCGATTTTATCGTCCCATCCCGGATGGATCCCGGTACTTTTTATGCCTTGCCGCAAAGCCCGCAAACCTTCAAGCAACTGCTGATGGTAAGTGGTTACGACCGGTATTACCAGATCGTAAAATGCTTCCGCGATGAGGACCTCCGGGCAGACCGGCAGCCGGAATTCACCCAGATCGACTGTGAAATGAGCTTTGTGGAGCAAGAGGATATTCTGCAGACGTTCGAGGGGCTGTTCAAACATGTCTTCAAAGAAGTAAAAGGTATTGAGATCACGGAGGATTTCCCCAGGATCACTTGGGATGATGCCATGCAGGATTATGGCAATGACAAGCCAGACATCCGCTTCGGCATGAAGCTGCAGAATCTGAAAGTGGCAGGAACGATCAATTGTACTGCGCTGGAAGGTGTGGATTTTAAAGTGACCAACGAAGCGGCAACCATCCTCGCCATTTGCATACCCGGCGCTGCAGGATACTCCCGCAAGCAAACCGATGAGCTTACCGAATGGGTAAAACGCCCGCAGATCGGTATGAGCGGCCTGATGTTTATCAAATATAATGCCGACGGCAGCTTCAAAAGCAGTGTGGATAAATTCTTCGATGAGAACAGGCTCCGGGAGATCGCAGATTATTGCCAGGCAAAACCGGACGACCTGATCCTGATCCTTACCGGCAACGAAGCCCGCACACGAAAAGCCATGAGCGAGCTGCGGATCGAAATGGGCAACCGGCTCGGATTACGCAACCCGGACAACTACAAGCCATTATGGGTGATCGATTTTCCGTTGTTTGAAGCAGATGAGGAATCGGGCAGATGGCTGGCGCGCCACCACCCTTTCACTGCGCCCAAACCGGAGCATGAAGCGCTGATGGACGATCGCGGGCGTTTTGGCGAGATCAAAGCGAATGCATACGATATCGTACTCAACGGCACCGAGATCGGCGGCGGTTCGATACGTATCTTCCATCGCGACCTGCAGGAAAAAATGTTTGCTGCGCTCGGACTGGATCAGGAAGAAGCACAGGAAAAATTCGGCTTCCTGCTGGGCGCTTTCGAATACGGCGCCCCGCCGCACGGAGGCATCGCCTTTGGCTTCGACCGGCTATGCGCCCTGCTCGGCGGACAGGAAAGCATACGCGATTTTATCGCATTTCCCAAAAACAATGCAGGCAGGGATATTATGCTGGATGCGCCTTCCGGCGTAGATCCGGAACAATTGCAGGAATTACGCCTGAAAAACATTTCCTGAGATCACAACCATCAGAACAATTATCTAAAAACGCGACAGAAAGCAATTATTTTCAGCATAAGATTTTGGAATACAAAACTCATTTTTATCTTTATGGCATCTAAACAGTGGTACATGAAAAATTTCCTGCTCCCTATTCTGATCCTGGGCACTATTCTGGCATTGTCATCCTGCAATAACGGTGACTACCTGGCTGATCCGCAAGGGAACATCCCGCGTCCGCCTTCTCTTCAGGGCGCGGAAGAAGGCGTCATCGACGGTTATTTCGACAGCTCATACAAAAGATTTACCACGGGTACGTGGACGCAAAGAGATGGGTTGCTGATCATCAACGGTATTGCTACAGTCAATACACAACCCGTTGCCAGCATTACACTCAGCATCTGGGACTACAAAGGACCGGGATCATATCACATATCCTCTGATACTATGGTCGGTAATTCCATTGCCTACGGCATTGTAGGATACGAAGACAGCGCTGCGCAGGTATATCTGGCCAAAGACGGATTCGGATACGGTACGATCACCATCACCGAAGAAGGCGCCTCATACAAAGGCGAGTACCACGGACGGCTGCAGTATGTAAATATGGACGAGCCGGATGTACCGGGATACGACAGCATTATGATATACGACGGACGCTTCAATGTAACGAAGCTGCCGGAGTAACTCCCCCTGCCAACACGATTTTAATAACGATTCCCCTGTTTTTGCAGGGGAATTATTATGCCCGCATATCCGTCAAGCGCATTTACCTGTTTGGCCAGCATGGTTGAAACAAGAGAAGAGGAACCTGCATAGAAAGGCCCGATATGCACAGCAGCGCCTACCGTCAGCATCTGATATCCGATATAAGTAAACGGCATGGCAATGGAGAAAAGCCGGTGCTGATACCGGGGCGTAATATTGAACATGCTTACATAACCCGGGTTATACATCCCGTCGCCGCTGCCTTTAAGATTGAGCAGGACATTTGTCTGCAGATGCATATGCCCTCCCATATGCCAGTCGAAATTCACACGGAAAGCCGTAGGTAATCCGACGCTGAAGCTGGTGATCTCCGCAGTCCGTGTAACCAGCGTATCCTGCATGAGCCGGTGAAAATAATTCAGGTAAGGCTGATACGGTTCCGGTGTGTATTGCCAGCCGGCAGCGTTGTGCACATGCATTTCATAAGTAGCGCTACCGGTATCGGCGGTATAGCGCACGCTGCCGATATCCGTTATTGAAACGGCAAGGCTGTATCTGTACGGTGTTCTGTTGTTCGGGTCCCCGTCAAGATGATATTCATATTGAAAACCAAGATCCAGTCCGATCCCGCCTCGTCCGTTCTTGTTGAACCAGGCTGCCGGCTGATTCGACACCTCGCCGCTTACGTAAGGATTAATATTATTGGAATAGGAAACATGCAGATCGCCGGTAAGGCTGCGGATGGAATCGGCTACACTCCCTGAAACCAGTATCGCTTCTTCGGTATATATACTGCCGGCAGCCATGCCCATCACATATTTCAGATTGAATCCTCCCCTGAAAATATGGTAGAAATCGTTGCCCAGTATCCGCCCGTAAGAGAAACCGATCTCTGAAAAGGTATGTGTCGTATAGCCGGAGCCTGCAAACCGCACAGACTCCTCCAACACGGCATTGCTGTGATTACCGATGATCCGGAAGGCGTCATTATTTACATTGCCGCCCCGGAAGATCGTACGCATACGGGTATAGAAGCCGGCAGATGCCGCCTGGTTGATCCGGAATGAAACCGCCGGCCCCATCATATCCACATTACCCCATACGTACTTGGAAGCATCCCGCTGATCTTTAAAATAATCATGTCCTTCGACCCCCTTTCCGGGAAAACCATTGTTCACGTAGCTTTTGCTGAAGCGATAGGCATTAGTACCTGCCAGGCCGCTTACCGAGAACAAATGAAACTCAGTACCGTCAGCAGCAGCAGCGGTCCAGGCAGGATTGAGGGCTATCTGTCTGATGGCCGGGGTGACGCTGTTGTTACTGCCGATAAATTGCTGGGCGCCTGCTGCCACAGGCAAAAGACTCAGAAACAGGGGGAAGTGTTTCAGCATAAAAAATGATTGGTCAGGAATAAACGAGGCGAAAAATAGAATTAAATAAGAGAAACACCAAGCGCTGCAGATAAAAAAACCGGGATAAACAATTGATTGACTGTTTATCCCGGTACAGTGCGGCAGAGGAGATTCGAACTCCCACGCCCTTTACAGGCGCTACCACCTCAAAGTAGTGCGTCTACCAGTTTCGCCACCGCCGCATCCTGTTTTTTGAGGAGTGCAAAGGTAATGAGGAAGATTCAAATTACAAAGTATAAACCTTAAGAACACAAATCCTGATGGTCCGGATCTTTCAATGATGAAAAACAAACCATTAAAGCATATAGGACATTAAGAGCAAAGCCTTAAGAGCCTGTCTAAATTTTAGTCATGGAACTTCTTAATGAATGAATTTTAAACAGGCTCTTACTGTAATGATAGTTTTTTATTCCACCAGCCCGATCTGTAATGCTTTTTTCACGAGCGTCGCAGGCTTACCGGTTCGGGATAAGCTGCAAACTGCTATGTGGTAAAAAGGCGGCCAGATCGTCTAACAAATCCCGCAGCTGCTCGAAATTTTTCAGACAATAAGTAGCCGCAGAAATGTTTGATCCTACCTTCACGGTTAT
>JBEBVQ010000145.1:0-6259 GCA_040392625.1 Taibaiella soli
CATGAGCTCCCTCCGGTCGGTTGCTTCTTTTTCCATCCAAGGGAAAAAGAAGGTGCAACACAAATCCCATGCATCAGGTCGCCGCAAACGATTGCGGCTCGGGGGCCGAAATGACAATTCTTATCTATGCATCGGTAAGCTACAAAGCCTAAAAAAGAACTGTCACTTTGCCCCTGCGGTTATACCTCCCTCCGATCATCGGTCGTCCCGGATGCCCTCCGGAACATCCGGGACAGCAGCTTCGGTGTTCAGTTGCCGGAGCAGCTTTTTGTGGTCGCCGGAAGAGCGTTTGGGTATTTCTTCATTTTCTGTCAGGCCGGCAAAGATATCCCGTTCGTCGGCTGCCGTCGGTACCTTGTAGATATTCTTGAAGCCTACCAGGGAGATAGTGATATTTGCGGCGCCGGCTTTTGAAGCGGCAAATTCCCGTATCAGATCCAGCACGTCAAAGTCGATATATTCCGTCCGGCTCGCATCAATGATCACTTTGCTGTTGGGCGGGAGCTTGTCTAATGTCTCCTTAATGCTGGCTTTATTGAGGAATGACACCTCCTGTGCCAGGGTCAGCTTGATCAGGTCGCCATTGCGGTAGCTGCTCCGGTGATAATAATAAGGTATGCCCATATTCTGACGCAGCAGGTAAAATACGCTGATCACAAGACCGATACCCACGCCCTTGAGCAGATCCAGTGTCACGACTGCAATGACGGTGGCAACGAAGGGAATGAACTGACTCCGCCCGGCTTCCCACATATGCCTGAATATTGCGGGCCGGCACAGCCGGTAACCGGTATAGATCAGAATGGCTGCCAGGGCGGCTTTGGGAATATGATTCAGCAGCGCCGGAATGAGCGCCACACACAACAGGAGCAGGAGGCCATGTGCAATGGTGGATACTTTGGTGCGCGCGCCTGCATTGATATTGGCTGACGAGCGAACGATAACGGAGGTAATGGGGAGGCCGCCGATAAAACCGCTCACCATATTCCCGATACCCTGTGCCCGCAGCTCCGCGTTGCCGGAGGTATTCCGCTTAAGCGGGTCGAGCTTGTCGGTGGCTTCGATGCACAGCAGTGTTTCGATGGAGGCAACTATGGCAATGACTATACCGGTTTTCCATACTTCCGGATTGGCCATACCGCTAAAATCCGGCAGGCTGAATTGCCCGAAGAAATCACGGGCGCTGGTCGGGATGGGCAGGTTCACCAGGTACGAGGTCCCCATGTAAAGCGCCGAGCCTGATAATTTAAACCCTTCATTGATCAGCGTACCGACGACAACTACCAGCAGCCCGGCCGGTATCATTTGCAATTTTTTGAATCCCCGGCTTTGCCACAAGCCCAGTATCACAATGCCGGTAATGGCGATGATGATCGCTGCCGGCTCTATCTGTTGCAGGGAAGCTGTGATGTCTGCAAATACAAAACCATCTTCGGCATCGGGCAGCCCTGCCGATCCTGTGTTATGACCGAGTGCATTGGGCAATTCCTTGATAATAATGGTGAGGCCGATACCGGCCAGCATCCCTTCGATCACATTAGACGGAAAATAACTGGCTATGGATCCTGCTTTGAGCAGGCCGAGTATCAACTGGATCGCACCGGCTATCATCACGGCGCAGAGGAATATATTAAATGCCCCCAGTTGCTCGATGGCAACAATGACTATTGCAACCAGCCCGGCAGCCGGGCCGCTTACACTGAGGTTGGATTTGCTCAGGAATCCGATCACGATCCCTCCGATCACACCGGCTACAATCCCTGAAAATAAAGGCGCCTGCGATGCCTGGGCTATGCCCAGACAGAGCGGAAGGGCGATCAGAAAAACGATCAGCCCGGCAAGGAAATCTTTTTTATGACGTCGAAGAAAAGAAGTTTTTTCTTTCATTTTGATTTACTGTTAATTGTATTGCAGAATTAAACATGCATGTGAGCTGTTCACATGTACACACAGATCCGGTGCGGAAATGCCGGTATGTGTCAGACTTGATTAACAGTAAAGGTTAGGAGGCGGTGTGAGTATCTCCGGTGTGTACAGAGAGGGGATGTGATCGGAATAGTGTATGGATACGATACGGTATGTATCTGCTCCGGAAAGATAAAGAAAGCCCGAATGGCCGGGACCGTGGTATGAATCCAGCGCTCTTTTTAATTTCGATCCATCGTCATGTGCCGTTTCATGTACCTCTTCCGTGATCAGGGATTTATACAAAATCTCTCCAACCTCTTTTACAGGCAGCATCTGGAAAGAGAATAAGACAAGAAAAAAACAGGCACGCAACTTTCTCACAATTGCAAAGTAACATTAAAATCTTTTAATTTGATCACGTCGGGCTATTAAAATGGTGTTAAACAATTATGAATTAGTAATTATGAATGATGAATTGCGGGTTCATTCATAATTCATCATTCATAATTCATCATTACTAATTGCTAACTTTGCAGCCCATGATCGCCAGAATAGCAATTATATACATGGTGTGCTTCCTGTCTGCATGGGGCAGCAGGAGCTATGCCCAGATCCACTGGCCGTCGCCGGAGGTGGAGCAGATGTACGAACAGGCAAGAGGGCTGATGATGAAGGGGAGCTTCCCGCAGGCGATTGCAGCGTACCAGCAGCTTGTGCTGCTCGCCCCGGAGGTCATGGAGGTCTATCGCGATCTCGGGCGTTTATATTATCTGACCGGCGCTTACGAAGACGCTAATAAAACATTAACCAGTGTGATCAACAGCCCTGCGGCAGACCGGCAGAGCTTTCAGATAGCGGCTGCCAGCCTGGCGGCGCAGCAGGATTATAAAAAAGCCCGTGCCGTCTTGCAGCAGGGCATCGACCGCTTCCCCAGTGCCGGCCTGTTGTATCATGAGCTGGGCAAGCAGCATTATGACCGTAATGAACGTGAGCAGGCACTGAAAGCATGGCTGGACGGCATCGCCGCAGATCCGGTATATCATGTCAATTATTACGAAGCGGCCCGGATGTATATGGGCACAAAAGAAGTGCTATGGGCAATCCTCTATGGAGAGATATTCCTGACACGGGAAAGCCCGACCCCCCGCGCTGCGGAAATGTGCCGGCTGATGCTGGATGCTTATAAACGATTCTATTATACCCCCCGGGATATAAAGGCGCCTGAGTACGGTAAAACCGGACAGACGCAGCCGGCCTCCTTTTATGATGCGGTGCATGAGACATTCCGGAAGCTGGCGCCGGTGGTCAGCGAAGGCTTATCTGTGGAAGATCTGGTGATGCTGCGCACCCGTTTTATTATAGACTGGGGTCGCACTTATGCGGATCAATACCCGTTTTCGTTATTCAACTGGCATGAGCGGCTGCTGCAGAACGGCCATTTTGATGCCTACAATCAGTGGTTGTTTGGCAAGACGGAACATACACAGCAATATGAAGCCTGGGTATCCTTTCATAAAGATGCCATACCCGCATTTGAAGCCTGGATGGTGCAATATCCCTACCGGCCTGCTGCCGGAGAGTTTTATAATGAAGGAAAATTGAAAGGATTGTTTTCCGGCCGGCGGTAGGGGTGAATAATTATTCGCCCGGATTGTTTCACCGACCCAAATTGTTTCTCCGCCCGGGTTGTTTCACCGGCTTATGGCTGTACATTTGTGCCATAACAACGTTAAAATATTATTCGTATTTATACCATGCAGGCAAATCTGTTATTTTTGCTGATTAAAAAATAAAACCAATCCCCCCTCCTTATGAGGTATCATTTTCTTTGTGTCCCTGTTCTGATATTGCTGACCCTACTGGTTGCCGTTCCTCCGGTCTTTGCACAGCCGGTTCAGACCGCAGATAAGATAATAGCGGTCGTCGGGCGGAACCGGATCATTCTCCAATCTGATCTGGACGTGCAGGCGGCCAACCTGAAGCAGCAGAATCCCGAGTCGTATCATGATACGATGAAGTGCGGCATCCTGCAGCAGATGATCATGTCGAAGATGCTGGTGGAGCAGGCAGAGCGCGACAGCGTAATGGTGAGTGAAGAAGAAGTGGAAGCCAACCTGGACAACAAGCTCCGGTATTTTATCTCCCGTGTATATGGGTCGAAAGAAAAGCTGGAGCAGGCAACAGGGAAGACCGTGTACCAGATCAAAGAAGATAACAGGGAAGTGGTGAAGGAGCAAATGCTGGCGGAGCGTGTTCAGGGGCAATTATTGGAAAATGTTGCTATCACTCCTACAGAAGTACGGACGTTTTATAATAATATTCCTGCCGACAGCCTTCCTTTTTTCCCGGCCAGTGTGGAAGTGGGGCAGATTGTTATCGATCCGCCGGTAAGCCCGGAGATAGAAGCGCTTGCCCGCAAAAACCTGGAAGATATCCGGGAGAAGATCGTAACGGAGGGCCAAAATTTTGAGGTGATGGCCGGCATATACAGCCAGGATCCCGGGAGCCGGGACAATGGCGGGCGGTACAATGATGTAAGCCGCATCGACGGAGGCTGGGCGCCTGAGTTTGTAACGGCGGCATTCAGATTACAGAACGGAGAAGTATCGCCGGTGATAAAGACAAAATTCGGCTATCATATTATCCAGATGATCCAGCGTAAAGGGGATCAGGCAGATGTAAGACATATCCTGATCATACCGGAGCGTACCTCCGCCGACTTCAGAGTAGCGCTGAATCGCCTGGACAGTGTACGCGCTGAACTGGTCAGCGGCAAGATCAGCTTCCCCCAGGCCGTGGGTAAATACAGCACGGATGACCAGTCTAAAATGACGGCAGGTATGCTGACGGATCCGCAGACCGGCGCCGGCCAGTTGGAAGTGGATCAACTGGATCCCGCCCTGGCGCTGATGATCGACAGTTTGCCCATCGGTGGGTTTTCCCAGCCCCATGTTTTTATCAACCAATATACCGGGGAGCGGTCCTGCCGGATCGTTTACCTGAAAGACAGGTCTGAGCCGCACAAAGCCAACCTGAGAGACGATTACAGCAAGATACAGCAAGTGGCGCTCTCCCAGAAACAAAACCGGAAGCTGGAGCAGTGGATGCAGAACAAGCTCCCGACCTATTACCTGAAAGTAGATCCTGAATACAAGAATTGCGGTCCTTTGGCTGCCTGGCAGGAATTCATACATTAACAGGGATATACCGGATTTTGTTTTACCTTGCTGCTTTCAATATGAAATTTGTATTATGGCAACAAAGAAAAATCTCGTAAAATTTGCGCCGAAAGGGACGCCCAGTTTTTACGATGACGTAAAGGTGAAAGTCGATGAGTATTTTAAGACGCACAATACCCGCGGTTACGCAAATGCAACGATGTATGTAAAGACCGGCGTTATGCTGGGGCTCTATTTCATACCTTACCTGCTGATGACCATCGGCGTCGCAGCAGGCAACCCCTGGTTGTTCTACGGGTTCTGGATATTGATGGGGGCCGGTGTTGTGGGTATTGGTACGTCTGTGATGCATGATTCCAATCATGGTTCTTATGCCAGCAATAAATTTGTAAATAATACTTTGGGCGGCATACTGAATATCCTGGGCGGCTATTCGGCCAACTGGAAAATACAGCACAATGTGCTTCATCACACCTATACCAATGTAGAAGGGCTGGATGAAGATATTGAAGCCGGTGTGTTGCTGCGCATGTCGCCACATGCCCCGCAGATGCGCATTCACCGTTTTCAGCACATTTATGCCTGGTTCCTTTATTGCATGATGAATCTCTTTTGGGTGACTGTAAAGGATTACCGCCAGCTTTTCAAATACCATCAGCTTGACCTGTTACGAAAAGAAAAGCTGACCCTTAAACGCGGGCTGGCCGAACTTACTATGCTCAAAGTGTTTTATATCGGTTATGTGATTGTGCTCCCTATTTTGTTTTCCGGTATGCCGTGGTATCATATCGTGCTGGGCTTTGTTGTCATGCATGTTATTGCCGGGCTGGCGCTGGCATGCATCTTCCAGCCTGCCCATGTGATGCAGACTTCAGAATATCCCGAGCCTAATACCGACCGGAAAATGGAGAATAGCTGGGCAGTGCACCAGTTGCTCAATACCACCAACTTTGCACCTGACAGCCAGATTTTATCCTGGTTTATCGGCGGGCTTAATTACCAGATCGAGCATCATCTTTTCCCAGGTGTCTGCCATGTGCATTATCCGAAGATTTCACGGATTGTACAAAGCGTTGCTAAAGAATACGGTATTCCGTACCAGGTGCAGCCTACGTTTGCTCATGCCCTGTGGGAGCACGGCAAGATGCTGAGGAAGCTGGGGAGGAAATAAT
>JBEBVQ010000146.1:0-6254 GCA_040392625.1 Taibaiella soli
AAATCATAATAAAAAATAAAAATAAAAATTGTAATAAAAATATCTTATTATACCGATCTTTTTATTTGGGTATCTAACAAAAAAAATAATAATTAGAGACGTGGCATGCAACGCCTCTACTCCATCGAAAACAACCCAAACGGATTGCCCTCCGAGTCTTCACAGATGGAGCAAAAACCAAATTCGCCAATTGAGAACTTGGAGCGGAGCACCTTACCACCTGCAGGTTCTACACGGCTTTCCTCCACACTGCTGTCCATACAAGGGAAGTAAACCATCGTATTGACACACTGCCCATCGCCCTGCTTGGTGCCGGGCATCTCTACCAGGGCGCCATTCACACCCTGATTTTCCATAGCGGAGAAGAATGACATTTGCATTCCTCCGGAATCGCCGGGCATTTGCGGCGCATCCTGGAACTGTGCGCCGATGACGGTATTATAAAACTTTTTTGCACGCTCCATGTCTTTTACATAGATCTCAAACCAGCAGATGATGTTTTCGTTCATTGTTGTACCGTTGAAGTGTTAGATATAAAGTTAAGCATTCTGCGTGTCCGGGCAGAAGAACTTTATGTTATTTTCTTTCTCAAAAATACGGGTTCGGTATTTAGAATAAACGGCATAATCTGCCTTTTTCAGGGGGTATTTGCGACAATGTCCGGGAAAGGCAAATGAATACCGCTATAGCGAAAAGCTGATGCCGCCCAGCCAGTTCCTCCCCGGCATCGGGCGTCCGGCAACTACCTCGTAGCGCCGGTCGAACACATTATTACATTGCAGCACAAACTGAATGGAAGACGCCCGTAGCATCCGGGTGTACATTACCTGGATATTTCCGGTATGGAAAGCCGGCAACACCTGCGATTCATCGGTAGTAACAAACCGGTAGCCGGAATAAGTATGGTTATAGTTGAAATAAAAAGATCGGATCATTCCCCCGGCGTTTGCCTGCCATTGCCACAGAGGCGTATAAGGTATCTGCATACCCACGCTGCCATCGCCCGGCACATCGCTGGCACGGGTAATGGCACGAATCAGCGATGCATTGCTGTTGGCATGCCAGCGCACCCGCCCCGTTTGCAACGTCGCTTTGCCCGACACCTCCACACCCCGGCTGCGTACCTCGGCAATATTATGCGGCGTCCAGATCGCGCCGCCAAACCAAAGTATCCAGTCTTTGATATCCCGGTTAAATACCGCCGCTTCATGCGTAAGGGTGAAGCTACTCGTATGTTTTATCCGGAGGACATAGCCCAGATCTTCCGCCCAGCCATGCTCAGGCCGCAGGTCCTCGTTACCGCCGGGCTGGAAATACCATTCATTCAGCGTTGGTGCACGATATGTGCGCTGTACGTTCCCTTTCAATTCCAGCCAATATACCGGAGTAAAGGAGAGATTCAGGCCGGGAAGGAAAATACCGGTTCTGTCAATCCGCTCTCCGCGAAAACTGACAGCCGCAGACAAACGCTCCCGCAACATGGTTTTCTGCAAAGCCCCGGCCAATGCCACCCGGGTCTGCCGCCGGATGCTGCCGTCGGTACGTTCCATCCACTGCGACTGCACCGGCACGAACAAGGTAAGATTGCCGTTGGCAGGAAGTTTCCGCCGCATCCCCGCTTCCTGGAAGTACTGTCCCGAGCGGTTGCGGGTATGCATCAGCACTGCCGGATCATCATAGGCCATCAGGTCCTGCACATAAGCCGATTTCATGTACCAAACTGTCTTCCGCGCCGTATGTTCCCAGAGGGCCATAATACGGTTCGATTGATCTTCTTGTTCTTTCACAGATCGCGCTTCAAACAACGCCGGCGGTATCTCACGCCGGTAACGCTGCCCCCATGCGGAAATACGGAACTCATTTTTCGCATCCGGCCGGTAACCCGCATGAAGCATCACCCCGCCACCGGCCAGTCTCGAATGATCCATTTGCCGCTCTTCACCCTGCCGGTTGAGGTACGGGAAATTATTGACCGCCTGCTGTCCGAAAGCATTCAGCCCGACATACCATTTCCGCATACTGTACCCCATCTTTATCCCCGACTGGTACTGTCCGAAGCTCCCTGCCCCACCCGATACCTGCAAGCTATATTTACCTGAAGAATCATACACCGGAGGATCGTTCTCCAGCAAAAGCACACCCCCTACACTACCGCTGCCCCATAAAGCAGCAGAGCCGCCATATACTACATTGATCCTGTCGAGCGCTGCAACAGGCAGCAGGGACACATCCGCCATGCCGAGCGCTGCATTTTGCAGCGGAACACCATTCCACAACACCTGCGACTGGGCGGAAGATGAACCACGGAAATTCAACGTAGCCAATCCGTTGAAACCATAAGATTTAATAAACACCGGCGCCTGCTGGTACAGCAATTGCGCCACGCTCTGCCTGCGAAACAACTGAAGCTGGAGGCTGTCTATCTGCACCGATTTCTGGCCGGGCGAATATAAGGTCAGTTTTTCATCGGAGCTGATAAATTCTTTTTTCCGGGTGCGGACCTTCACCTCATCCAGCGTGTCCTGCCAGACCTGGGCTGTTACGGTCCCCGTCAAAAACAAACAGGCAATGCAGAGCATTTGCCGCCACAGGATCCTGATATGTCTGTTGGTATTGATATCCGGAAATGTTTTTTAAAAATCTCTGTTCTATACCGTAGAGACGCGATTTATCGCGTCTCCATATAACGTACACAGGGAGACGCGATAAATCGCGTCTCTACGAGCCGGGGAAATAAAAATGTCCCGGCCCCACCCCGCTACTAAACTGGCCTGCAAGGGTTCCGTCGGGCCGGTAAATATACACGATACCTTTTTGGATAAACCCGCGCGGGTCGCCGACGTATATATTCCCTGTAACCGGATCAATACCCAGCGCCCAGAAATACTGGTACGCCCCCGCAGCTACAAAAGGTTGCTCCGGCAATGCCTGTGCATCAATGCTTATACGGTACACGCCGTTCTTTCCACTTTTGTTGTCGTAGTCCACCGCAATGAAATAAAGCGTATCCCGTGTTTTATTCCATACCGGACGTACCAGGTCGCCGGTACCCGGGAAAGGTAGGCTCTTCAGCACCGAACCCGATACCGGATCTATCTGCGTAACGTACGCCGGCCGGTTGGCCACTGCATCCCCTGAAAACACCCATAACTTTCCGTTTTTATCTGCCACGACACCCTGCGGAGCTACACCATCCAATTCGATACGTTGTACTATTTGCCCTGTCGCAGCATCCAGTCCGAACAACTCCCGGTTGGCCGTATCCCAGGCGCAGACATACAAGCGATTTCCGTGCAGCAGCATGCCTTCCGGGTTTCTCGCCGGCAGTGCAATACTACCGCTGACCTGCATCAAATGCAAATCCAGCGTGTACAGCTTGTTATCAAAAATCGAAGAAAGGTAACCATGCTGCGCATCCACCTGTTGTATATAACGGGGCTTGGATAGCGGCAATTCTTTCTTCACTTTCCAATCTCCGGTATCAACAATGACGATCTTGTCAGAGTTATTAACGCAGAGCCAATAATTACCCCCGATCCCGGTCATGCTGAGGAATACATCTCCCAGCTCATACTGATTGGCCATACGAAAGACATCTTCATACACACTGTCTTTCCCCGGCAGATATAATGTAAGCGCGCTGTTACCGCTCCCCATATTTCCTTCACAGATCACGTACACCTTACGTTCCTGATCCGTCACGTCGGGAGCGGGTAAAGCATCCGGTTCCTTATCCCGGCATGCCGCCATGAGCAGCAGTCCTGAAAAACCGGCTATCCGGGCTAATGTTTGGATACGCATGTAGTCCATTTCATTCCTGAAGCATCCTCCAGGGTTATATAATAGATACCCGCGGGATAATGAGCAAACGGCAGGCTGATGTTCCCATCCGGGTTCAAAGCGCCGTACAGCACACGGCCGGAAACATCCGCAACACGCAGAGAGACCGGCCTGCGTTCATCACTACGGATATGAAGCACGGCGCCGGCGGGATTGGGATACACACGGAAAGGTGGTGGCACCGACACACTGTGGATGCTGTTCGCCGCCTGGTGGATCACCCCCACTGCATCCAGATCAAAACCACCCGTCCCCACGTCAAACGGTGTAGGGTACGGATCGTTGATCCGGTTACCGTCTTTATCCCTGGTGCTGTAAGCATCATCAAGCGAACCAATAACATCCACGATCCGCACGTGGGTGATCCTGTTGACATCCAGCCCCGGCGTACCCGCCAGCTCTTCGAGGTCGAATGGCGTACCGAAACGCGCCTTGTATTTACCCGCCAGGTTGTGTATCTGCCGGGCATTGATAAACATACCTGCGCCGGCTATCTGCTGCGTATCCTGGATATGACACTCAGCCGGGAACCGCGTAAAGTTGACCCCGTCAGAGCTTACCTCTACGAAAGCCAGTTCAAGAAAAGCCTCTTCAGGATCCTGCGGATGTGTAAAGCCATTTTCAAAAACGGCAAAATCTGCTCCCGGGCCATTCACAATATATCCGGGGAAGCTGAGCGTGGCCACACCGCTGTCGCCCAGGCTTACCACCTGGTTGTCCGGCGCTCCGGTAGCCATTGCGTCTTCACCGGACCTGGCTCGTCCGGCCACAGGGTCGGCAATATCAATATATCCGCGTTGGACATTACATCCGGTTGCCCAGGCAACAATATCCCGGCTGTTGTGCGGGACGGCCGTAGAACCCGCTATACCCGCCTGCGGCGCAAACTGCGCAAAAGCAGGTAATCCGCACAGCAGCAGCACACTCCATAATATCCACCTCAGAAACAAACGATTCATGAGTACTTGTTATTAATGCTTTTGAAAGCGTATCGTAGCTATTTTACCCTCCGTCTGTAACATAAGCATATACATACCCGGGACAAGCGCCGCGGTGTTGATTTCCGTTACTGCTCCGTTTATCTCATAACGGGCATGTAATTTACCGGTTATATCCGTAACACGGATCTGCCCGGTGACCGGGATACCCGTCTCCACATATAATTTCTCAGCAGCAGGATTGGGATACACCTTGGCGATGTATGCGGACTGCTGTGATACGGCGCCCGGATCGGGCGTGTAATCTTCATGTGTCGTAAAATCATCCAGGCAGAAGTAAGTGGGCTGCATGATATCAGAAGAAGATATCGTGAACAGAAGGCTATCCACACCGCCCAAGGCAGACAGATCCAGCCACTCCCATGTATCAATAATGAAATGATCTGCCGGATCCGCCGAACGAAAATCAGCCAGATAAAATGCTACACTGTCCTGCTTTAATTGACCACTGTCATATCCATACACGGTTATTTTAAACCAGCCCTTATTTGTCGCATCAAAGGGGTCTGTATAATCATCTCCCTCTTTCATACTCTTATAAGCATAGTTGGAGTTGGTAACATACATACCCTGTACCGGCTTGCCGATGGCGTCGCCGCGGAGATACACTACATTGCTCACATCCCATGCCACTACATAATTTGCAGAATTATTGGCGCCTTTACCCGGCCGGGCAGCGTACATATTGATAAAGCCGGGCGTAACGGTATCTGTCATGTTGGAATAAGTAAAGCCTTTGCTCCACCACCATCCATACATCGAAGAATCGTACACACAGGGGAAGTAAGCCAGCCCGTCTTCAAAGCCGACATCAACGCCTTTATCCGAATGGTTCACATAATACGTATCTGCGGTTGCCAGGGTCAGCGATTCAAAATCGGAAACAGTCTGGGCATTTGCTGCAAGCGTACCTGCCAGCAGGGGTAAAAATAATAGTCTGCGCATAGCATTTGGTTTTAGAAAAATGATAATTTTAATTAGCCGATGTGATAATTAGCCGATTTGCTAATTCCCCCTCGTGATAAATTAGCAAATCAGCACATTAGCTAATTTGCTAATCAAAATAATTAATATAGCTACGGGCATCAGGCAGGAAAAGTGCAGGCAGTGTAAAAGGAAGCCTGCGCTTATCCGCGCTTTTATCCCGAAAGCGACGATAAGTGATAATGTGAAAGGCAGGTCTTCTGACTTACTTCATCTTCTGCGGCCTTCCCGTGCGCTGCAGCACACAGTGGCAATGGAGAGCAAAAGATCAATAATGAAGCTTACAGCATCGGGTAATGTCCCGGATTCACACCGGGTTCCCTTTTCATCCCGCCGGAGCAGGAACCTTTCACGGGCAAAGATAAATATCCCTGCAGAAAAATGAATGGAAACGCAAATAATATTTTATTAGGTCAATCTAAAAATATATTT
>JBEBVQ010000147.1:0-6221 GCA_040392625.1 Taibaiella soli
CCGGTCTTCTCAGGAAGCTACCCGAAAAAATCATGATAGTGTAATACGGTAAATGATTTGCTCTCTGCTCCTCCAGGAATTTGATTCTTAGAGCTTCCTTATTTTCTCAGCATAATGCCACTCCCCGGACTGCAACAGTACCATATAGTGAGCAGGTGAAAGACCGGACATATCCAGCCTGTAGCGGAAATTATTATCTGCAAAGCGTATCGTTTCCCGCCTGACCGCCTGCCCCTGCATATTGAAAATGGAGATCGTAACTTCTTCTCTCGGCAGATAGCGGCCATCGATCGTAAATATATGGTCCGATGGGTTCGGATATATCATAATGCCGGGGGCCTTTCCGGGGATTTCCGGTAATACACCCGCGGGTTGTACGGTGTCTATATAGTTGCTCCAGGTATTCGTAATGATAGGCGCATTAATATCAAAATAAATGTATGCCCTGTTTTTGATCGTGGTGCCATGCGGGAGGTGCTCTTTCAGTTTTATATCAAAGAAAATGCTGCCCTGGCCTTCGGGTGAAGTTTCATTAGGGGGTAAAAATCCGGCATAAGGGTCTGTGGTAAGGACCATTGTTTCAGGATCCAGTGTAGTAAATACCCATGTAGCGATACCTGTGTTCATATCCAGTCCGGCCTTGATTTCCAGGATATAATCTCTGCCGCGTTTCCTGAAATCAACATAACCGGTATAGGTTTTCAGATCGCCAGGCAGCTGAATAAGCGTATCGCCTACTTTGACCGCCCCCAAACGGAAAGTAGTCAGATCAAATGCATTTTTATCCAGCGTGTCAACGACCCGGACAATCTGCGCTGCTGCTGCTGCGGATGTATCATTCTCGAAATTGATGAGATAGGGAAAGTTCCGGTCTTCCGGTCTGATATGGTGGCCCGTCCCGGTACCTGACGGCCCTGTTTTATCGTTTGGATCATAAGACCAAAGCACATCCGTTGTGGTTGTTGCGTTATGATGTATAGCTATGATTTCGCCGCATACCTTATCCCCATAGGAGGCGGCAGCAGATTGGGTCATTTTCCGGATGATCTCCTGATACAAAGCAGGCGTCGGCGTTAATCCCAGACAAGCACAGGCAGCATCCAGTAACATTGCACCATAATTACGCAGCGGCTCCGCGTTTGCTCCTTTCTGCTGATCGAGGCGGGACAGTACACAACCCGGGGCAGCGGGGGCGGTGACGCCCGGTAATGTATTGAGCAACCGGGCCAGGCATTCATCTGTTTCAGTCTCTGTTGTGGAAGGCGGACAGGAAACTCCGACTGTAACGACCCTGTGTGCAGCGGGCGTTCCGGATGTTATGGCATCGGCAGCAATGAGCTTCATGCCACCCGCCGGGATATTGCGCACCAGGAGCATCCCGGCTTTTCCTTCCGGAACATGCCGGCCGTCAAAACTGTCCGATGGCACGATATGCGGGAGCGGCAGGGTATCGTAATGGGAAAAATAAAACTGATCATGGGTAGTCGTATAATGTACGACTATGTCATCCACATCGACATTCGACGGGTTTGACACCTGGATATAGTATGGGATATTCGTACCTACCCGTGCCGCTGCGGCTCCGGTTACAGAAATAGTGGGACAGAGCTTATTGCCCGCTTCTATCAGGAATCCGCTTGTAAGGGTGTTTGCCGGACCGCCCGGCGCACTGACTACCAGATCCCAATTGCCGGTTTCCCGGTTACGAAGGTCAAAGGTAGCAGAAATGACTCTTCCGGCAGCAGAATGTGACATAGTGATAAGACTGTCCGGTACAACGATATCAGCATACCCCGTGCGCGCAAGTTTTATCTCTGCGCGGCCAGGCAGACCGTATCCGATAATACTGGCTGTAACCAGGCCGGTGTTACCTCCCTTTGCCGGAACGATACCATTCACGTGCATAGGGATGATACGGAACACGTCCGGCAATTTCATAACAGTATCTCCGGGGATGGTCACCACCAGGTTCCAGAGACCGGTGTCACGGTTAAATAAATCCAGGTCCATATTCATCACGGTTCCTTTGTATGAAACGGATATCAGACTGTCAGGTACAATTATATCTGCTGCCCCGGTCTTCGTAAGCCGGACGAGCGTAGTGGAATCAAACCATGCCCCATATATAGTCACAGGTGTCCGGCCCGCATTACCACCCTCAGCAGGGAAGATCTGATTCAACAATGGGGCCGGTGGAATAAAAGTGCTGTCTATGAATATAATATTATGGCAAGAAGTGTTGTTGCCTAAACTCCCGTCAAAATTACTATTAGTGCCTATCTGCACACAAAAATTTAGCGCCCCTGCCATCTGGCTGGCGAACGTTAATTGGGGAATGGGTAAAACGTGCTCGATGGTATCTCCCGGGTTAAGCTGTACAAAATTTACATGGAAGGATGAACCTGAAATCCCCGGATAATTAAAGTTAAGGTAGTTGCCCCCAACAGGATATGCTATAGCCAAAGTATCACCGGCAAATAACGTATCAGGCCCCAGATTGCGTATTATTGTTTTGATAGGAAACGGAGACCCCTGGTAATGACTTGATCCGGGTAATGGTGTAACCAACGTCGCTTCAAGATCTACCTGTTTGACCGGCAGTTGCCCTTTAGCTGTCTGCAGAAATCCTGTCATGATGAGTACAAGCAGAAAAATATTTCTCATTCAACTGTATATTGCGTTTTGAAAGAATAAAGCACCTGCAATAAGTAATGATTATTATTGCGGTGTAAAGGTATAAGAAAAGTGCTAAATTATATATTGGTCCTTTCCCGTTCAGGAACAGGTTTTTCAACGCCGTTCCATAATGGCATTCCCCGTCTGTCAGGCACAGGAATACCGGGTTGATGATTTTATACGGCTATTACAGGTTGTTCATGTCCAGCTTCGTCAGCCCTTTGAGCGCCGGTCCGGTGAGGAGGGATCCGTCAATGGCATACCTTCCTCCGTGGCAGGGGCAGTCCCAGGTTTTTTCGGCGCTGTTCCAGGCTACCAGGCATCCGGCATGCGGGCAAACGGGATCAAGGCTGTAGAGCTTGCCCTTTTCATCCTTGTATAAGGCTATTTTCTTTCCTTCATATGCTGCCAGGGTAGCTTCGCCGTTTGCCAAGGCGGCCAGGTCGCTGATCTGCTCATAGCTGAAACGTTTGCCGATAAACTGGCTTACGACATCCGCATTTTCCTTTACGAATTCCATAAAGCCGGCAACAGGTTTGATGCGCGAAGGTTTAAACAGTTCCGCGTACCGGTTTTCCCTGCCGAGGATCATATCTGACAGTATCTTGCCGGTAAGCGTGCCGAATATCATGCCGTTGCCGTTGAAGCCTGTACCGGTATAGACCTGGTCGTGACCGGGCAGTTTGCCGATGTAGGGAAGGCCGTCTGCCGGGATATAATATTGTGAGGACCATTGATAATCGACGGATGATATGTTGTAATACTTTTTCAAATAGGCATCCAAAGAGCGAAATGAGGCCTCGGTATGTTCCTGGTGACCTGTTTTATGATCAAAGCCGCCGGCGATCAGGTAGGGGCGGCCATTGATATATTGCGTCCGGAAATAGTGATACGGATCTTCCATGTCATAAGCCAGTCCATCGGGATAATCCTGACCGTTCAGAGTAACAGCAGCGGCATAGCTTCTGTACGGCGCGCACCTGAAATGCAGCAGATTAATGCCGGGTGGTATATGCGTTGCAAACACCGTATGCTCCGCTTTGATGTCTCCCATTGAAGTAGGCACAAGGCCCGGTGTGTCCGGCAGGGATACGAGACAATGCTCCAGGATGACGCCTCCTGCCTGTTCAAATGCCTGTGCCAGCCCGTTTAAGTAAGCGGCAATGTTAAACTGCGCCTGATTCTCGAAGCTGCAGGCTTTCTGAAAAGGTACAGGCACTGGGATGTGATCTGCAGGCTCAATAGCGATGCCTGCCCGCCGGCTTGCCTCCATGATCTTTTGGAGCTCATCTGTTTCCTTTTCATTCTGAGCGTACAGATAACCTGCTTTATAGGAAAAATCGCAGGCGATATGATAGGTACCGGATAAAGTCCGGATTAGGGATATTGCTTCTCCGGCAGCCCGGGCAACCTCTTTTGCAGCCTCATTTCCGAAATCCCTTTCGATCTCCGGATAGGTGGCGTCCAGCATCGTGTTGAGATGAGCCGTAGTGCCCCCGGTAGTTCCGAACCCAAGCGAATGAGCGTCTGCAAGCACGCATTTTTTACCTTGTGATTGCAACAGCAGAGCTGTGGTCAGACCGGTAATGCCGCCGCCAGCTATAACGATATCATAAGTCGTGTTCTCCTGCAATCCGTTTGCCGTCTGGTAAGTGGGAGCAAAATCCTGCCAGATACTTATCTGTGTGCCGTCTCTGTTCATAACTGTTTTTTTACGGGGATAAAAATCTCCGGATTCATCTTAGGCTTGTTTCATCGTCCCGGGTATTGTGGTCCAAAGCGGGGGGCAGGACCCAAAACTGATTGATCCGCGCAGTCATCGGTTGTACTGGCGGCCAAAGCCATGGTGATGCCTGATCCTGCCAGAACCTTCCGACGGGTAACTTGTTGCCCTCATTGATATTGTCCCTGTCCTTTACAATAACTGGCATGGCAAAGAAATCATGCCACTGGTTATTTAAAACGCCGGATGATGATTTGCCAAAATATTTTCTGTCCGGAAGGACAATATGCACACCGATTCTTTGTGTCTTATCAACATTGGGATAAATAATACCAATACCGGAAAATCTTGTCACCACCTCACCGGGAAAAGTAAATGACGAAACATTTCCGCCCGCACCGGCACAAAGTCGTCCCGGGGTGATCACATTTTTTGCCTGCTGTAAGCCATTACCGGAAACTCCGTATAACTCTGAGTAAACTTGTCGACTATCAAGACGATTTTGCCATTGATGTGGAAAATGGGGGCAGTCTCCATATTGCACAATCAGTGCAGTTTCAATACAGAGGCAAAGTATGTCAGGCATATTTTCCTTGCTGTCACATATGTCGTCATAGGGGGAATGTGTTTTATTAAGGGGAATGTATTTATTAAAAAAATTAGGTGATGCGTTAGAATAATATGTATATTCGTTTAACGGATTATTAAACGGATATTGTTCCTGTGAATCAAAATTATACTTCTATGAAAAAAAACATCTTTCTTCTGCTATTGTTCGTTGTAGTGGCCAATAGTGGTTCTGCGCAGCAATATCGCACAACCCTCAAGCTTTCATCGGCGAGAATTATAGTGCCTGGAAAGTATAATGGTTTCGATGTCGGAAATGAATCAGGCATCCCGATGGACCAACGGGGCCTGTACGCAGAACGGGTTGTTTTTAAAAACTGGGGGATGGGCATTGGGTTTTCTTGGTGGAACAATTCAAGGGTAACCATGCCAATGGATAATTCTAAATATGAAGGTAGCATCACTACGGATGCAGCTGTCATTCCGGGTCGTGTAGACTATGGGCCGGATTACCGGCGAGAAGTGTTTTCTCATCAGAAGTCTTACAAAATGGTGGATTGGTATGGCTATTATCGTTATGGCATTGGTAAAAGACATGCGGTGAAGGCTGGATTGGGCATGTCGTGTGCCTGGGGAGATGATTATTATGGCGCCCTGAAGCCCGGATGGAATAGCTTCGAACTCGTAGATGTAATGGTTAAGACGACTCCTCACTGGGGTGTTTTGCCTATGTTTAGCTATGATTTTAATTTTCTGCGAGACCGCTTAAACGTCGGTGTTGACCTTCGGGGACGAAAATATTCCGGGTTGAACGATGTACGGTATGATGCTGGACTTCATGTTGGTGTGAATCTGTGATGCCAGGCATCCGTCAACAATGTGGGGATAAGTGTATCTTCCTTCACAAAAGGTGTCCACTACTTGCACATCCAACTGTCGCCTCCCGCAACTTCAACATACGGTCCAGCGTTCAATCCGCTACTTAACCACCGTTACATCACCCGTCATAATAACCTCGGCTCCCGAAGCATCTATAAACCGGCATTGCCAGAAATAAACACCGGAAGAGGCCGGATCTCCGTTAATGCCCCCGTCCCATCCGGCACTGGGATCTGTAGAGTTAAACACCTGCTGCCCCCATCTGTGGAAGATCTGCAGGCGGTACTCTGTTACTTGTCTCGCATCCTGTATGAAGGGACGGAACAGATCATTTTTGCCGTCTCCGTTGGGTGAGAATGCAGTGGGGAAGCCCAGT